>JBDTUL010000004.1:0-41899 GCA_040007735.1 Gammaproteobacteria bacterium
AAAGTCGGACTGTCCTGCGTGGGCGAGAACGACAGGTCAGAGATGGTCGGCGCGCGGAACACTTCCGCGTACGAGCCACGAACCAGCAGGTCCCGCACCGGACGGTATTCCACCTTGAACTCGGCGTTCGTGGAGGTACCGATCGTGTCCTTCGAATAGTCCGACCGGCGGATGCCGGCGTTCACGTTCAACGCATGCACGCCGGGCAGGTCCTTCAGCAGGGGCGCGAAGATTTCGGCGTAGTACTCCTTCACGTTGTACTTCGCGTACGAGTCGCCGGTGCAGGTTTCCTGGGCCAGCAAGCAGCTGAGGAACAGCGGTGGCGTGCCGCGCGTCAGCGCATCGTTCGAGAACACGCCTTCCTGGTCACGATATTCCGCACCGATGGCCAGCTGCACATCGCCCGCCGGCAGCTCGAAGATCTTGCCGTTGACGTTCAGCGCCGCGCTCTTGCTGCGATAGACGTAGTTGTTGCGGTAGTTCGAAGAGATGCTCCGCAGCAGCGCGACCTGCGACGGGTCCTGCACATTGAAGATGTTGATGGGCGTGCAGCCCGAGATGACCGCACCTGGCGTTCCGCAATGTGGCCCGGTGCCGTCGATGAATGACGGCCCCAGCGCCTGCGTCAGGCTGTTCTTCAGCAGGTAGCCGGTGGTGTTGGTGTCCTGGTTCTTGCGGCCGAACGCGAAGTTCGTGTCCCACTCCCAGCCGGTGTCGGCGATCTTGCCCTTGAGCCCCGAATTGATCAGCACGTCGTTGGTGTCGACGTTGTTGCTGCGATTGCCCAGCGACTCGAGCCGGGTCTGCAGGTTCGGGAACGCTCCGTCGACACCGCCGAACGAGGTGCCGAACGGGTTGTAGACGCTCTGCGCGGAGACGATGGTGTCATCCGCCACGGCGTCGAACGGCAGTGCGGCAAGCGCGAAGCCTGACGTAGTGTGGGTGAACAGCACTTCGGCGTACGCAGACAGGTAGTCCGTCACGTCGTAATTGATCGACGTGAAGACGCTGCCACGCTCCTGCGGTGTCATCAGGAGGTTGAAGGGCTGGTAGTTGTAAAGGTCGGTACCGGAATTGAAACAGCGATAACCGGGGACCGGCGAGGTGGTGGCCGATGCATCCCGGGTCGCGCTCGTGCAACCGAACTGATCGGCGAGCGAGCCGGATACGGCATCACCGTTGGCATCCAGGCTGGGCAGCCGGATGCGGCCGGTGGGAGTGCGGCTGGAGCCGCCCTGGCTTACCGCGCCGCCGTACAGGTAGAGCGCGAACTTGGAGAAGTCGCGATCGGCCGCCGAGACGGACTCCGTCTTGTTGTAGTTGGCGGCGAACACGATGCTCATTTTTTCCGTGCTGGTACCCAGCAGGAGCCCGGCGGTGGTGTGCTCGCCGTCGTTCTGGCTGGTGCGGCCGTACTCGACGCTGGCCTCAGCGCCGTCTACGTCCTTGCGCGTGATGAAGTTCACCACGCCCGCGATGGCGTCCGACCCGTATACAGCGCCGGCGCCTTCTTTCAACACCTCGACCCGCTCGATGGCGTTGATCGGGATCATGTTGATGTCCACCGCAGAGGTGGTGGTGTTGCCGAGCAGCCCGATGCGGCGGCCGTTCAGCAGGACGAGCGTGCGCTGGGCGCCGAGGCCGCGCAGTTCGATGTTCGATTCACCGGTGCCGCCACCGTTGTTGACCTGTGGATTGGTCGCCGCGCCGGACACGGCCGGAACGCGCTGGAGCAGCTCGCCGAGTGTGGCAACACCGGACGACTGGATGGCGCTCTGGTCCATGACGAACACGGGACTGGCCGTTTCCTGGTCGACGCGGCGGATTCGCGTGCCCGTGACGGTGACAGTCTGTTCGCTGGCGGCTGGTTGATCCTGATCCTGAGCTTGAGCAGAAATTGTAGTCAGGCCAGCGGTGGCTGCAGCGCCTAAAAAGAGCGCGCGGCGCACGGCCAGCGAGACGTCGCTGTTGCGATTCATTCGGGTAACTCCTGGGGAACTTGGATGCTAAGAACGATGCAAGGCGAAGTTTGTTTGTGAAAAACGACAACCCTGTAGCAATTGTTGATCCCAGCTCGTCCCCCGGACCAGACGAGACGAGCGGGCTCAGTACTGCCACTTTAGCGCGGTTCCGGTGGACAGAACCCCTCGCGCTGCGACGAGACGTTGCGGCGTCAAGACGAAACGAGGGACTAACTGGACGGTTGACGCAGACATCCTTGGCTTTTGTGCAACACATGAAACCAGTGTTCCGGCCACCCAGGTCCGTTGCGTTTTCTCATCACAAGGCGGTCGGGCCCGCCATGAAAAAGGGCGGCGTCACAGGCACGCCGCCCTGAGATCGATACCGAAGCCGTCGTTTAGAACTTCACGCGGACGCCGCCGTAGTACGAGCGACCGAAGACGTCGTAGTACCCCGGGATGGTGTCCAGAGCCTGCGTGCCCGAGGAGCCCGACGCGAAGAACGGCGGGTCCTTGTCGAACACGTTGTTAACGCCCGCATACAACTCGCTGCCTTCGCCGAAGTTATAGCTGACGCGCAGGTCGTGGTAGAAGTGGGCCGGGATGTCCGGGAACCCTTCGGCCAGGAAGCCGGGGGGCGCCATCGTCGCCTTGCCGATGTAGCGCGTGTGCCAGTTCACGCCGATCGGGCCCTTCGTGTAGGTCAGGTTCAGCACACCGGATTTCTTCAGGTAGCCCTGGTCGTCCGTCGAGCCACCGGCGGCACCCAGGAGATCGATGGTGTCCTCGCCCGGAAGCGGCAGCAGGTCCGCTCTGTCATAGATCGTGAGGAGGAGCTGAACGTCCAGCTTGCCCAGGTTCCGGTCCGAGCGGAACGGTGAGCTGAGGTCGAAGCCATAACGCGCCTGGATGTCATAGCCGGAAATGTCCTGCGAGGCGACGTTCTGCAGCTGCTCGTTGACAGACTTCAGCACATACGTCTTCGCCCCTTCGGCGGGTGACGACCCGCGAGTCACCTGATCGCAGAAGAGACGGTCAGGCGTGTCGTAGCAGAGATTTACGGCAGTCTGGCGGGCAACCGTCGTGATGATGTCGGTGACTGCGATCTTGAAGCGGTCGACGGTCAGCGTGAAGCCGTCCAACGCCTCGGGCGCCAGTACGAAGCCGAACGTCAGCGAGTCGCCCTTCTCCGGGGTCAGAGCCGGATTTCCGCCGGTGAAGCCGGCAACACTCTGCGTGGTGATCAGCAGCGGCTCATAACCGGCCGGCACGCCGTCCGACGCGCAGTTCGCGGCGCGTGTCGGGTTGTCGTTCCGGGCTTCGTCCACGCACGGGTCGTTCACGACACCGAAGGTCTGGCCGATACCGGACAAGTCGCCCGGGACCGGCGCACGCACCGAGCGTGAGCGCATCACACGGAAACGCAGGCTCTTGAGAGGCGCCCATTCTCCGCCGTACTTCCACGTGTTGTAGTTACCTACATTCGTGTCGGAGTGGCGATAAGCGCCTTCCAGCGACAGCGCTTCCATGAACGGCATGTCCTTGAAGATCGGGATCAGGCCTTCGATGTACACCTCTTTGGCGCTGATCGAGGCAGGGTCCACGTCGCCGATCTGGTTGCCCGTCGCAAGCCCGAGATTGATGGGCACGTCGTAGTCGAGGTAACCCTCGAACCGCCGGCGCTCCACACCAATGGCGGTCTGCAGCGGACCCGCGGGCATCTCGAAGATTGAGCCGCTGATATACGCCTGCGTATCCTGCAGCGTGCTGCGGCCGTGCTGGCCCGCGCGCAAGCTGAGGTAGTCGACCATGGCCTTCGTGTAGGGCTGGAACGGGTTGATTGGAATACAACCCGTCGCGCGTGCGCCCGCATCGGTACAACGGTAACCGCCAGCGTTATCCGGATCGGGCTCGACGCGCAGGGCGTTGTAGAGCCGGTCGGTCCCTACGAGACCGTCCGTGAGCCCGTCGAGGCTCGTGCGGCCGTACACGTGGTGGAATTCCCAGCTCCAGTTGCTGCCCAACCCGAAGATGCTGTCGAAATCACCGCGCAGACCGGCGACTGCACGCACTGTCTGGCGATTGTTGTTGGCTCCGCGGAAGCCTCCGAAGTTGAGACGCTGGAACCAGTCGATCTCCCCCGTGGCCGGGTCGACCGGCTCGTCGGCATCGGCGTTCGCGGCGAGCCACGCGTCGCGCAACGCGGTGGGCACAAACGGATTGTTCAGGGGGATGGTTGCGGACAGCCCCGGCACCCGGTCGTTGCCACCGAAGTTGCTTCCGGCCGCACCCGACTGGAACGGATGTCCTTCGAACTGGGAATTGGTCTCTGACTGGCCGAAGTTGATTTCGGAGAAGGCGCTGATGCCGTGCCCGATCTCCATCTTGCCCTCGGCAGCCACCATGATTCGCTCAGTCGGAATGGCCAGGTCGCGTGTGGCATTCCGGTTGAAGCCATCGATGGCGACGCTGAACGGGATGAGGTCGCCGTTCGTGTCGGTGAGGCTGTCGCCGCGGCGCGTATAGCTCGCGCCGTCGGGCGTGAAGAAGCGCCCGTTCAGCGGCACTCCGGATTGCGCCGCCGGACCCCGCACGGGCGGCCTGGTGGGGCTGGTCCACGCGAAGTCCTGAGCGCACAGGAAGCGGTCCGCGCAGCTCACGCGACCCTGCTTGTCATACTGGATGGTGAGCAGGCCATGACCGGTTTCGCCCAGCGGACCGCCGAGCATGATGTAGCCGTTCGGATTCGCGTTGTCGCCCTTCTCGGCGCTGCCGTAGCTGGCGCCGATCTCGACACCATTGAAATTCTGCTTGGTGATGATGTTCACCACGCCGGCCACCGCATCGGCGCCGTACACCGCCGCCGCGCCGCCGGTGGAGATTTCGATGTGATCGATGTTGGCCGTGGGCAGCGTGCTGAAATCCACGGCCGTGGAGGTAGACGTGCCGCCGGGTACGCGTCGCCCGTTGATCAGCACAACGGAGCGCTCGGGCGTGAGGTTGCGCAAATTGACCTGATTCAACCCGGACAGCTCGGCGCCTGAGAAAGTGGACTGCGTGCGGGACGAGCCGAATGCCGGAGCGAACTGCGGCAAGGCAGTGGCGATGTCCGCGATGTTGCTCAGGCCCTGAGCTTTCAGCGCGTCAGAATTGAGTGTGAGAACCGGCGTGGTGCCTTCGAGCTCGGGACGCGAGATGCGCGACCCGGTGACGACGACAGTCTGAGGTTCGGCGGCTTCTTTATCCTGAGCAAAGACAATCGAGCTCGTCGCGGCAGTGGTTAGTGCGCTTGTCCAAAGCACGTAGCCTACTGCCCGCGCGATTTTGCTGACGCGGGTCATTGGGTTCCTCCTGCGAACGGTCGCACCGTTCAATTATGTTTTTGCCGGTCAGGCGTTCATCTCGCCGCCGGTGCAGTCATTGCTGTGCGAAGCAGCCCCGGGCTGGGGACCAAAGGCCGTGTCGCGTGGCGGAGATAGTAGCAGCGAGGCTACAACTGTCAAAGCGCTTTGGCGCAAACACAACAGTCACAGAGAGGTGGGAAAACCAGCGTTTGGCAGGGACGAACCGCTGATTTCGTAGCGCAGGCCCCACGGGCGCGGGTCACCCTGTCGCTTGGTTGGAGCCGTGCGTTGTCGAGTTGCAACGCCCGTGCCAGAGTTGGGATTACGGCGCTGTGTGCCAGGTGACACGGTCACCCACATGCAGCGCGCGGCGCGCCGACTCGCCACCGCGTAGCTCCAGTATGGCGGCGACTGGGACGTCGGAACTGATGACCGCTTCCGAGTGAGGCGTGGTGCGTTCGGCGATTTTCGCAATGTGGCCGTCGGCTGCGATGAAGACCATATCCAGAGCGATGTAAGTGTTCTTCATCCACATCGGGAACACGCGCGGCGCGCTCGCCGGAAACAACATTCCGCGGTTCTCTGGCAGGTCGCGCACGAACATCAGCCCCTGCTCCTGCTGCTCCGGCGTCTGCGCGAGCCAGATGTCGAACGAGTGTTTGTGCGGGCCGCTCTGGATCTCGAGCTGCGATTTCGGGAACGCGTCGAGCGCGATCAGCGCACCGGACTGCGCTTGGCAGCCGGTGACAGCAATAAAGGGAAGCAGGACGAATGCGATTCCTGCGAGCAGTCCGCGGAAGCCGTGCGTTCGAATCATCGTGGTGCGCTCGTAGGTGTTGCGGCGGGCGGGGGCGACATTTTAGTGCCGGAATCCGTAAAGACGACATGCCCTGCGAAATCGAAGCTGCTCACCACGATGCGTTCCTCGGCACTGAGCGCGCTCACCGGCTCGATGCAGAAGCCGCGCGCCACCACCCGATAGGAACGTGTCGGCCCGCCGAGAGCGCCGACGCGTTCCTGACTCAATTTGTCTACCGTGCAGCGATTGTCCCCACGGGTCGAGAACAGGCGCTTTTCGCCTTCGAAGATAACAGTGAGGTTGGTCGGCAGCGCGTTGCCGGCAGTGCCCTCAGCGGCATCTGTTACGCCGAACACCATGCGCAGCCGACGGCCGTCCGAATGAATCGGGCCGGCGAAGCTCAGTCGAATGCCTGTGCCATCGGGCCGCGCCGCGCCTTCGCACTCGAGCTCGGGGTTGTGCCAGTTCACGTCGAGGTTCAATGCGCCGCGAATGCGGGCGCGCAGGAAGCCGTTGCCGCTGGGCAAACATCCGGCCGGTTTCGGAGCGACCGGTGCCAGCGACGGCGTCGGATCTGATTTCTTCGAGTCCGCTTCGGCCGCAGGGGGCGTCACGGGCTCGGTGCTGCGAGAGGCCGGTGCCAGGAACGCGGCGAAGATGAGCGCACAGGCGATGGGGAATTTCATCGCGGAAGTCTAGCGCGCCCCGGGCCGGTCGCTGCGCGCCGACGTTCTACAGCCCGTGCGTCACCAGCAGCGCCTTGGCCACACGCGCATGAATTCTGCCGATCCCCCGCGCGAGATGCATCAGTACGGTCAGGACCACGATGCCCAGCAGCGCACAGAGAATGTAGCTGACCGGGTTATCGGCCCACACGGATTCCGAGTCGAAATTCACCGTCCAGCCGAAGACGCCGAACCAGGCGAGCAGGCGGACAAAGGGCGCCGCGATCAGGCCGAGCCCCACCGACAGCCCGACCGTGGCGATGACGAAGTAGCAGATGCCCAGCGGCAGCATCAGAAGAAAGTACCCGAGCGTGGTCCAGGTGCGTGCGTCTTTGAGCATTTCCCAGATGCGCGCGATGAAGCCCGTGGGCGCGCCGGGGTGCATCGGGCGCCGTGGCATGCGCTCTCCGGTCATGGCTTCGAGCAGCCGGCCTTCGCCGAGCGAGATCACGCGTGTGATGCCCACAAACACAAGGAAGAAAGGCAGGCCGATGATCAGCACCGAGAGGCCGGCGGAAAGAGCGAGCCCCGTAATGGTGATGGTGAAGTAAACAATGCCCGTGGCCAGTGCCAGCAGCATAAAGAAGATAGAGGTGTACGCGCGCGCGTCGGAATAGATTGAAAAGAAGCGGGCTAATGCACCGGGCGGCTCCGCACGCACGCGCACCGGTGGCTGTAGCGCCGCCTTCACCTTTGCCTCGGTGTCTCGATAGGCGGCCGCTACTTCATCCGGCGCGCCGTAAGTGCTGGCGATGAGCTCCAGCACGTCCGCTTCGGACTTACCCGGATTCGCTGCGACTTCCGCACGCAGATATTCCTCCGCGTCATACAGCGCGTCCTGTATCAGCGCTGGGTCTTCGCCTTCGAGCGTTGCACGCAACTGCTTCAGGTATTCGTCGATGGTGCGGGGTGCGGGGCGGCTCATGGGGAGGTTCCTTCGATGAATCGGTCGACGAAGTCACGCGTCTGCCGCCAGATGCCGCTCCATTGAGCGAGCAGAGCGCGGCCTTCTTCGGTGATGCGGTAGTAGCGGCGGGGCGGGCCGGAGTACGACGGGACGATGCGGCTGGTGAGAAAGCCGCTCGCGCTCAACGCTCTCAGCACGGGGTAGATGGTTCCTTCCTTGAAGAGCGCCGCGCCTTCGTTCGCTTTCTGCAGGCGCTTGGCGATCTCGTAGCCGTAGAGGTCTTCCTCGGTGGCATCCAGCACGGCGAGCAGCACCAGGGCTACGAGACCGCCGTTGAGGTCTTTCTGGAATTTCTTGGCTTGGGTATCGTCCATGGGCTAGTACTGTGAACTTCACAGTATTGTAAGTCAACCAGTAATAGCTAGGTGTGACTACTTGTTTTAAGGCTTCCCGGAGTTGTGGAGTGCCCGAACGTCTTGTCAAACCGCGCTGGTAGACTCGCGCGTTCCCAAAATCGCCCCCAACGCTATGCGAAACCCGGTACTAGAAGTAACGCCTGTCATTCCGAGCCCGCTCGCACGTCTGTCAGAGCTGGCAGCGAATCTGTTCTTTGCCTGGCACCGGCCGACGCGTGCCCTCTTCGAAGACCTCGATCGCGAGTTGTGGAAGCAGGCTGGCGGCAACCCGCGCCTGATCCTTCGTTGCGTCAGTCAGGGCGCACTGAACCACGCCGCCCAAGACCCCGCGTACCTCGGCCGATATCAGCAGGCGTTGATGGCATTCGACACCTACGTTTCCTCGCCGCCGCCTTCGGCGGACGCGCCACTCGTTGCTTACTTCTGCGCGGAGTATGGGTTTCACGAGAGCTTCCCGATTTACTCAGGCGGGTTGGGCGTGCTGGCGGGCGATCACTGCAAGGCGGCCAGCGACGAGCGAATGAATTTCGTCGCCATCGGGTTGCTGTACGGGCAGGGGTACTTCACTCAGACGGTCGATAATGATGGCGTTCAGCACGCCGAGTATCGCGAGCACGATCCGCGAGACCTTCCGGTAGAGCCGGTTCGCAAAGCCGACGGCAGTTGGCTGCAGGTTGTCGTGCGCATCGCGGGTCGCGATGTTGTCTCACGACTCTGGAAGGCATCGGTCGGGCGTGTCCCGGTGTATCTGCTCGACACAAACGTTCCGGAGAACGCTCCGGCAGATCGCGACATCACTTATCGACTCTATGGTGGCGACGAATCCACCCGCATTCGCCAGGAAATGATTCTGGGCATCGCGGGCACTCGCGCCGTGCGCGCGCTCGGTCTTCAGCCTGCGGTGTTCCATCTCAATGAAGGTCACGCAGCGTTCCTCATTCTCGAGCTGCTGCGCGAACATATCGCGCGGGGTCTGCCCTTCAGCGCCGCGCTAGAAGCGGTCGCGGGTCAGTGCGCGTTCACCACACATACGCCCGTGGCCGCAGGTCATGACGCGTTCGGGCACGATCTGTTGCTCGCTCATTTCGGCGATTTCATCCGTGAACTGGGTATTCCAGTGGAGAGGTTGCTCGACCTCGGTCGTTCGCCGAGCGTGTCGGGCCTCTTCAATATGACGCGGCTCGCACTCAACGGAACGCGCAGCGTGAATGGCGTGAGCCGCATTCACGGCGTGGTGTCTTCGCGCCTTTGCCAGGACCAGTGGCCTGAGATTCGGCCAGAAGAAAACCCCGTCGGCTTCGTGACGAACGGCACGCACGTGCCGACTTTCCTGCATCAGACCTGGGCCGAGCACTTCGATGAATTGCTTCCGCAGGACTGGCGTGAGCGTCTCAGGGAGGAAGGCTTCTGGAATGCGATAGAACATTTGCCCGACGACAAGTACTGGGCGGCGTCCCAAACGGTGAAGTCGAAAATGCTCGGAGGCGTTCGCGAGCGGCTGCAGCGCGAATACGCACGCAAGGGCCTGAGCCCTGCGCAGTGGCGCCACGTCACGCGCCACCTCGACCCCGCCCGCCCCGATACGCTCACCATTGGTTTCGCGCGGCGTTTCGCCACCTATAAGCGTGCAGCACTGTTGTTGCGGGATCGCGAGCGGCTGGCGCGGCTGGTGAATAACCCGGACCGACCGGTGCTGTTCCTGTTCGCCGGCAAGGCGCACCCAGCCGATCAACCGGGGCAGCAGGTGCTTCGCGAGATCAAGCAGTTGATGCTGATGCCGGAGTTCATGGGGCGCGTGGTGTTCCTCGAGGACTACGATCTGCAGCTCGCACGTGGGCTCGTCTCGGGTGTCGACGTGTGGCTGAACCACCCGATAGCGCCACTCGAAGCGAGTGGAACCTCTGGAATGAAAGCGTCCGTCAACGGCCGCCTGAATCTCAGTGTTCTCGATGGCTGGTGGGCGGAAGGCTGGTCTCAGGATAACGGTTGGGGCATTCCCCCCATCAACGTGCAGGACCCGGAACGGCGTGACGCGCTCGAAGCGGAGCTCATCCTCGACACGTTGGAGGAGGAGACGCTTCCTCTCTATTACGCGCGCAACGACGCGGGCTTTTCACCCGAGTGGGTCCGGCGCAGCAAGCGGGCCATGTCCACGGTGATTCCGCAATTCAACAGCCGCCGGATGGTGTACGACTACTCGCAGGGCATCTATTCCCCGCTTGCCCGGCACGGCGCGCGGCTGGCGGAAAACGACTATGCCGGCGCGCGCATTCTTGCGGATTGGAAGCAGCGTGTGCGGCTCGCCTGGCCGAAGGTGAGCATGCGATTGCTAACCGATGCGCCCGCGGACATGCCGCGAGGTGAACGATTGAGACTACGCGTGGCGATGGCGCTGAATGGATTGCAGCCTTCCGACGTGCGCGTGGAATTCGTAGCGCGTCGCCAGCTTCCCGAGTCCAACTTCGAAGCGCCGATGCTCTCGTCGTACAAGGCGCGCTCGCACGATGGACTGTGGAGCGAGATGCTGTCCCCGACTGGCGAGCTCGAGGGCGATGGCGAGGTCGTGTTTGCGCTGGACGCGCAGCCGTCGGAATGCGGTCAGTTCGCCACCGAGGTGCGCCTGTATCCCTGGCACGACCTGCTGACTCACCCCTTCGAAGTGGGGCTCATGAAGCGCCTGTAAAAATGACGGCGCCCAGGGGTGGCAGATTGAGCTGAACGGAGGCCGGGAACCCTGATGAGGGCACGGCCTGCTCGTCCACCACCGCGAGGTTGCCGACGTTGCTGCCGCCGTAGTGCTGCGAGTCGGAGTTGAAGATCTCCCGATACTGACCTTTCGCGCGCCCGAGCCCCGGAACGCCAACGCGCCAGTTGTGGCGGGGAACGGGCGTGAAGTTCAGCACGACCAGCACGTGCCGGTCTCCCGCCATGCGCAGGAAGCTGAACACGGAGTGCTGACGGTCGTCCGGGTCCACCCAGCGAAAGCCGCCCGCTTCGAATTCCAGGCGATGAAGACATGGGTCTTCCACATAGAGACGGTTCAGGTCTGACACCAGCTGCTGCACGCCGGCGTTCGCAGGGTCGTCGAGCAGATGCCACGGCAGTGAATTACGAAAGTCCCATTCAGTGGGCTGCGCCAGCTCGGCGCCCATGAAGAGCAGCTTCTTGCCGGGAAGCGTCCATTGATAGGTGAGCAGCAGACGCAGGTTGGCCAGCTGCTGCCAGCGGTCGCCAGGCATTTTCCCCAGCAGTGAACGCTTTAAATGCACCACTTCGTCGTGCGACAACGGAAGAACGTAGTTCTCACTGTACGCGTACATCATGGCGAACGTCAGTCGGTTGTGATGATGCTGACGGTTGATGGGATCTTCACGCAGGTAGGCGAGGGTGTCGTGCATCCAGCCCATGTTCCACTTCATGGAAAAGCCGAGGCCGCCCATGCTGGTGGGCCGGCTGACCATCGGCCAGTCAGTGGATTCCTCTGCGATGACAACAGTGCCGGGATAGGACGCATGCGTGACTGCATTCAGCTCGCGCAGAAAGTCGACGGCTTCGAGGTTGTGATTGCCGCCGTGCTTGTTCGGGACGAACTCCCCCGCGCGTTTGCTGAAGTCGAGATACAGCATCGATGCCACGGCATCGACGCGCAGCCCGTCGAAGTGAAACTCCTCGAGCCAATAGCACGCGCTCGAGAGCAGGAACGCGCGCACTTCGTGGCGCTCGTAGTTGAACACCAGCGTGCCCCAGTCCTTGTGTTCTGCCTTGCGAGGGTCCGCGTACTCATAAAGCGCGGTGCCGTCGAAGTTGGCGAGACCGTGTGCGTCTCGTGGGAAGTGCGCAGGCACCCAGTCCAGCAGCACACCGATGCCACGCGTGTGGCACTGGTCTATTAGATAGCGCAGGTCGTCCGGCGACCCGTGGCGGCTGGTCGGGGCGAAGTGACCCGTGGTCTGATAACCCCATGAGTCATCCAACGGGTGTTCGGCAATCGGCAGCAGCTCGATGTGCGTGAAGCCCAAGCGCTGAGCATACGGTGCAAGCTGGTCTGCTATTTCCCGGTAGTTCAGGAAACCGCCGTCGCTCCCTCGTCGCCAGGAGCCGAGGTGCACCTCGTAGATGCTCATGGGCGCGTGCAGCCAGTCGAGCTTCGCACGGCGCTCGAGCCACGCGTTATCTGTCCACGCGTAGGGCTGCGGGCTCGCCACGATGGATGCCGTAGACGGTCGCAGCTCGCTGGCGCGAGCGCACGGGTCGGATTTCAGAAAAATAGCGCCAGTAGCGCGGTTACGGATTTCGAACTTGTACAAGTCGGAAGGCGCCAGGCCTGGAATGAAGATCTCCCATACTCCGCTCCCACCGAGCACACGCATCGGATAGCGACGTCCATCCCAACGGCAAAATGGGCCCACCACGCTGACGCGCTCCGCATCGGGTGCCCACACCGAAAAGCGCACACCGGCGACCGACTCGCTTGACATAGCGTGGGCGCCCAGCATGCGCCAAGCCGCGTGGTGCTGGCCGCGCGACCAGGCTTCGGCTTCGCGCATATCGATCAACGCCGCGAAGCTATACGGGTCGATCTGCTCGATGGAATTGCCGTGGGAGTCCGTCCACGACACCCGGTAATGCTGGGGTAACTCGCCGGGTGTACCACTCCAGGAGAAGAAATCGCTGTCGCCGACCCGCTCCGCTTCGAGCCGGCGCTCGAGACGCACCTCGTGGGCGGATGGAATATGGAGCAATACGTGAGTTGACGCGTTGTCCGTGTGCGCGCCGAGCACGCCGTGCGGGTCGTGGTGCCGCCCCTCCGCGACACGCTGCATGTCCGATTTAAGAAGCGTGTGGAGAGTTTCGCGAATCGCCATTGACTCACTATCGGTCGGACGTGTAGACAGAACCTAGCATAAGAGGACCGCTCGTCCCGCAAACCATGCCTCGACAACCCGCGCGCGCATCATCCGGTCGGTACGTCAGCCGCCTCACTGGCGGCACACTCGCCGTCATCATGGCCGGTGGACGCGGTGAGCGCCTGAAAGCACTCACCGAACACCGCTGCAAGCCCGCCACCCCATTCGGTGGCAAGTTCCGCATCATCGACTTCGTGTTGTCGAACTGCGTGAACTCCGGCATCCGGCAGATTTCCATCCTCACGCAGTACAAGGCGCAGTCGCTCATCCAGCACGTCGAGCGGGGCTGGAGCTACCTGCGCGGCGAGTTCGGCGAGTTCATCGAAGTGATTCCGGCCCAGCAGCAGGTCGGCCCCCACTGGTACCGGGGCACCGCCGATGCGGTGTATCAGAACCTCGAGCTGATCCTTGCGCATCGGCCGAAACACGTGCTGGTGCTCGCGGGCGATCACATCTACAAGATGGATTACGGCCCGATGATCGCCTACCACGTGGAAAAGGGGGCCGACATCACCGTCGGTGTGGTCGAGGTGCCGCGAGACCAGTCGAAGCACTTCGGCGTCTTGAGTGCCACCGAGTGGAATCGCGTCACCGCGTTCGACGAGAAGCCGGCGAACCCCACCGTGCATCCGAACCGGCCGGATTCCATCCTGGCCTCCATGGGCATCTACGTCTTCAACACCAAGCTGCTCGAGAAGCTCCTGCTGGCGGATGCGGCGGACGAGACTTCCGCGCACGACTTCGGCAAGGACATCCTGCCGAAGGGCATCGGCAACCTCCAGGTGTTTGCCTACCCGTTCCAGGACGTGAAGACGCGCGCGCAGAGCTACTGGCGCGACGTCGGCACCATCGATGCGTTTTACGATGCGAACCTCGAGCTGGTGCACGTGCGGCCCGAGCTGAACATCTACGACGAAGAGTGGCCCATCTGGACGTACCAGGAGCACCAGCCTCCGGCCAAGTTCATCCTCGATGAGGACACGCGGCGGGGCATCGCGGTCAATTCCATGGTGTCCGGCGGCTGCATCATCTCGGGTGCCGTGGTCCGCGAGACGTTGCTGTTTTCGAACGTGCGCATCGAAGAGCGCACCATCATCGAGCGCTCGGTCATCCTGCCGATGGTGCAGATCGGCACGGGATGCACGATTCGGCAGGCGATTCTCGATGAAGGCTGCGTCGTGCCGGACAACATGCAGATTGGCGTAAATCCTGCAGAGGATGCGGCACGGTTTACCGTGACAGAGAAAGGCATCGTGCTCGTAACCGCTGACATGCTCCGTCGATTGCAGGCCCCGGCCACATGACACAACCCGCGCGGCTTCCTGTGGTGCTGCTTTGGCACATGCACCAGCCGCAGTACCGTGACGCGCTGACCGGCCAATATGTCCTGCCGTGGACATATCTGCACGCCATCAAGGACTACATCGACATGGCCGCGCACCTCGAGGCGCAGCCCACGGCCCGAGCGGTGGTCAACTTCACCCCGGTGCTCATCGAGCAGCTCGAAGAACTCGCCCAGCGCATCGGTGCGCACCTGAAAGATGGCGAGCCGCTGCCGGATGCGGTGCTCGCTTTGCTGAGTCCCGCGCCCGTGCCCGAGGTCCCGGCGGAACGCCTGGAGCTCATGAAGGCATGCCTGCGCGCCCAGCGTAAACATCTCATCGAGCGCTTCGGCCCGTACCTGGAACTCGCCGGCATCGCCGAGACATTGTCGACGGTGGAGCGCGTGCCTTACGCCTCCGACCAGCTCATTCACGACCTGGCAGTCTGGTATCACCTCGCGTGGATGGGCGAGACGGTTCGTCGCACCGACGCGCGTGTCGCCGCGCTCACTGCGCAAGGCCGGGCCTTCACGGCACAACAGCGTCGAGAATTGCTCGTTCTGATTGGTGAACTCGTCGCTTCGGTTGTGCCGAGGTTCCGCCGCCTCAGCGAGAGCGGGCAGGTTGAATTATCGGTTACGCCCTACGGCCATCCCATCGTGCCGCTGCTCCTGGATTTTCGTAGCGCACGCGAAGCTGTGCCGGGCATGGCACTGCCTCAGCACGCTCAGTACGCAGGCGGCGCTGAACGGGCCGAATGGCATGTGGCCGAAGGGCTGCGTGTTTTCACTGCCGCGTTCGGCGTTGAGCCGGTCGGCTGCTGGCCGTCCGAGGGGGCCATCAGCAAGGGCACCCTGGAACTGCTCGAGCGTGCGGGTTTCAAGTGGGTGGCATCCAGCGCGAATGTGCTCGGCGCGAGCCTGCGTGTGGCCGGTGCCGCCGAGAACGAAGACTTCAATCAATACAATCGTCCGTACGCGTTGCCCGGCTCGAAGCTCCGCTGCTTCTTTCGCGATGACACGCTGTCGGATCGCATCGGTTTCAACTATTCCACCTGGCATGGCGACGACGCCGCGCAGAACTTCGCGCAGGAGCTTGCTCAGCTCGCCCGCAACTACAACGGGGCGCAAGGTCACGCCATTCTCATAGCGCTGGATGGGGAGAACGCCTGGGAGTATTACCCCTTCAATGGGTACTACTTCCTGCGCGCGCTTTACGCAGCGCTGGCAGATCACCCGTTGCTCGAGCTGACCACGCTGTCGGAATGCGTTGCTCGGGGAATCGAGCCGCTGCCTCTGGAGAGGGTCGTCACCGGAAGCTGGGTTCACGGCACATTAGCCACGTGGATGGGCGATGCGTCCAAGAACGCCGCCTGGGATCTGCTCTGCTCCGCTAAGGATGTGTTCGATCGCGTGATGCGTGAAGGCACGCTGGATGCTACTCAACGCGTAGCGGTCGAACGGCAGCTGGCGCTGTGCGAAAGCTCGGACTGGTTCTGGTGGTTCGGGGACTACAACCCGGCGGAAGCAGTCAGCCAGTTCGACCGGTTGTACCGGCGGCAGCTCGTGAACCTCTATCGGCTATTGAAGGTGTCCGTCCCCGAAAATCTCCATCTGCCCATCTCAATCGGGCGCGGCGCGCCTGAATCAGGGGGCGTGATGCGAAGGGCCTCCGCCAGTTGAGCTGGGAGCCTGTCCGAGCAATGGCCGCCTCCTGACGAGCGCCGTGAACCCCGCGCGTCTGCCTGTTTTCGACCGCCGGCGTGCAGGGGTGCTTCTGCACCTGAGCTCGCTGGAAGGGGGTCTGGGCCGCACCGGCCGTGCTTTCATCGACTGGATAGCCGACGCGGGCTTCACCGTGTGGCAGTTCCTGCCTCTGGGCCCCACGGGCACCGATGGCTCGCCCTATTGGGTGCGCTCGGACTCCGCCGGAAACGCCGCGCTCATAGATGGCAACGAGCGTCCGGGTCTCGACACCCCTGAGTACCATGCCTTTCTCGAAGCCTCGAAGAGCTGGCTCGACGACTACGTTTCATTCGAAGCGATAAGCAAAGCTCAGAACGGTGCGCCGTGGTGGACATGGCCCGACGAGTATCGCAATCGCGAGCCCACTGCCATGTCTCGCATCCACGGCGAACTCGCTGGCGACATCGAGCGTATGAAGCAGGAGCAGTTTGCGTTCGCCTGGCAATGGCAACGGCTGCGCGAACACGCACGCACACGCGGCGTTCGGCTTTTCGGCGATCTGCCGTTCTATGTTGCTCCGGACTCTGCGGAGACCTGGGCCCATCGACCCCAGTTCCAGCTCGACGAAATGGGTCGCGCGACCTTCGTAGCCGGTGTGCCGCCGGACTACTTCTCGGAGCTCGGTCAGCTCTGGGGCAATCCTCTTTATGACTGGCGCGCGATGCGTCGTGATGGATTCGCGTTCTGGCGCGCACGCGTGAATCGCCAGCTCGTGCGTGTGGACCTGCTCCGTATCGATCATTTTCGCGCACTCGCTGCGCATTGGTCCGTGCCCGCGGGTTCCGCGGATGCGCGGGGCGGCGCGTGGCATCGCACGCCCGGCCGCATGTTCCTGAAGGCGTTACGAGACGAGTTCGGTGAGCTGCCTATCGTCGCGGAAGACCTCGGCATCATTACGCCGGATGTGGAGTCGCTACGCACCGACTTCGGTCTGCCCGGCATGCGCGTGTTGCAGTTTGGCTTCGGTGGCAACCCCGAGGACGTTCATCTGCCCCACATGCACGACCGCGACAGCATCGTCTACACGGGCACGCACGACAACGACACCACCATGGGCTGGTTCCTGAGCCTCGACAGCGAGACTCAACGCCGCGTCGAATTCTTTCTGCGCCTCACACCGGGCGCGATGCCCGATGCGCTCATTCGCGCAGCGCTCGCCTCTGTCGGCAAGCTCGCCGTCATTCCGATGCAAGACGTGCTGGGCCTGGGGTCCGAGGCGCGCCTGAACACTCCCGGCACTGTCGCTGGAAACTGGACATGGCGTCTGCCAGCCGACGCGCTCTCGCCCGACCTGGCGCGCCACTTCGCGCTGCTGAACCGAGTGCACGCGCGGGCGTGATCGCGTTCGCCGCCCGCGGGCATTCGCTTTGCTACTATCGGAATCGCTTGTGCTTCGGCCAGGAGATGTCCGTGAGAGCGATTTCGATCGCGATAATTGCGCTGTGGCTCGGCGGCTGCTCGCTGTTGCACCCGAAGTTCGAGACGCCGCAGTTGTCGGTGGTGAACGTCGAGCTGACGAAGAGCGACCTGTGGGAACAGCGCATGAAAGTGCGCATGCGGGTGCAGAACCCGAACGACCGCCCCATCCCCGTGAAAGGTCTCACCTGCGCGCTCGAAGTGCAGGGCCAGGAGCTCGCGCATGGCGTTTCCGGCGCGGCGTTCAACGTGCCTGCGCTGGGCGAGGCCGAGTTCGACATGAACATGACGGCCAACATGGCCGGTGCGCTGATCAAGCTGCTCGGGAACGGCGCCAACACGCTGGGCGACGAGTTGGAATACCGCGTGACCGGCAAACTCTCGTTATCGGAAGGGCTGCTGCGCTCGATTCCGTTCGAGGATCACGGCAAGTTTCGCTTGAAGTGAGAGTGAGCGCAGCGGCCGCTGCGTGCGGCTTACTGTTCCAGCAGGCGTTCGTACAGATCTTCGTAGAGCGTGCCCTGCCGATCCCAGGAAAAATCCTGTGCCATGGCGTTGCGCACCAGCTTCTGCCAGTGCGCGGGTTGCGAGTACAGGTCGAGTGCCGCATTCAGTGACCACTCGAGCGCGGCCGGCGTGAAGTCCTCGAACATCACGCCGGTGCCCTGACCCGTAGCGGGGTTGTAAGGCACTACAGAATCCGCAAGGCCACCTGTCTTACGCACGATAGGAATCGTGCCGTAACGCAGGCTGTACATCTGGTTGAGTCCGCACGGCTCGTAGAGCGAGGGCATCACGAACATGTCGCTCGCCGCTTCGATCCAATGTGACAGCTCGTCGTTGTAGCCGCGGTGGAAGTGCACGCGGCCGGGAAAGTCCGCCTGCAACTGGGTGAAGAAGCGCTCGTATTTCTCTTCGCCATTGCCGAGCGCGACGAAGGCGAGATCGCGCCAGGCAAGCACTTCCGGAAGCGATTCGAATAGCAGGTCGAGCCCTTTCTGCACGGCCATGCGAGACACTATGCCCAGGAGCGGCGTGTCGGGCTTGAACTTCAGGCCGACGCGTCCGAAGAATTCCCGCTTCAGTGCGGCCTTCACTTCGAGCTGGCGACCATCGTAGTGACGCGGCAGGTAACGGTCGCGGCGCGGATCCCATTCGTCGTAGTCGACGCCGTTCAGGATTCCAGTGAGCGAGCTGGCGCGGGCGCGAAGGTCGCCCTGCAATCCCATTCCGTATTCGTCCGTGCAGATCTCGACCGCGTGCGTGGGGCTCACGGTGGTGATGGCATCTGCGTAGAGAATGCCGTGCTTCAACGCATTGATGTGGCCGGCGCGCAGGTCATCCTGATGCAGCAGGTAGCCCTTGGCGCCGAGGCCGATATCGCCGGCGGCGCTCGCGCTGAACACGCCCTGGTAACCGATGTTGTGGATGGTGAGCACCGAGCGGGTGTTGGCAAAGAGCCGATCCCAGTCGTACACGTGCTTCAGGAGCAGAGGCGCGAATGACGTGTGCCAGTCGTTACAGTGAACGATGGCGGGGCTCCAGCTCATGCGCTGGCAGCACTCGAATGCGGCGCGAGTGAGGGCCAGAAACCTCAGGTGCTCGTCGACATCTGTGGTGTAGAGAGAGGCGCGGCTGTAGAGCACGGGGCAGTCGATGAGATAAACCGGGGCGGCGGAGCCGGGCAGGGTGCCCGCCAGCACGGAGTATCTATATCGATGCGGGCCCAGCTCCAGCGGCACGTCCTGCAGGAATTCAACGGCGCGAAGCGTCAGCTTCGAGCGGTCGATGAGGGAATAGAGCGGCGTGAACAGCCGCACGTCATGCCCGGCACCTTGCAGGTACTTCGCGAGGGCGCCGGATACGTCGGCCAGGCCGCCGGTCTTGGAGAGCGGCGCGGCTTCGGAGGCGATGAGGCAGACGTTCAGGGGCATGGCGGACGGATTCTGGCGCGGAAAACGGTGATATTCGGGCCGCGGAGTCTACAATCCGCGCCCAATCGCAGTCTGTAGACTCGTCGACACAACCCGAGGGGGGTTCTCCGCCGATGCGCCGTTTCCTGATCGCGCTCACGCTCGTGCTGCTGCTCACCGTGTCCATCGGCATCGGTGTGCTCGTGGCCGACTGGCCGCACCTGCGTCAGGTGTTGTTTCGCTGATTCATTTGGAAAAAGCCGCCTGCGGCGTGCGCGGCCCGGCGCTTTTTCGGACAAAGCCTTCGTTTCCGGCAGGCCGCAAAAGGCGCGGCTTTTGCGGCCTGCATAAGTAGGTGCGGTTAGTTTGCCGCCTGCGCTAAGCATATGCAGCCAGGTAGCGGGGCAGCATCTCGCGCCACGTGCTCCATGTGTGTGCATGCGTCCGGCCCCACAACTCCACCTGGTTCGGGATGCCCCGAGTCTCGAGAACGCTTGCCATGGCCTGCGTCTCTGAAGGGCATTCATAGTCGCCTTCGCCTGAGGCCAGCAGCACCTTGCGACCGCGCAGGCTTTGCAGGCGCGGGCCGTCATTCAGCGTGGGGAGATAGCGCACGGGTAGCGTCGAGTGCAGCGCCTGCGTGAAGCCGCCGGGCAGATACTTCGAAAGATCGTGCGTACCGCTCATGCCCACCGCTACGCGGAACGCGTCCGGGTGGGCACAGAGACTGGCGACGGCGTTGTACGCCCCGATGGCCGCACCGGCGGCGATGATCTCGATGCGCTCACTCTGACAGTCGCGGCGAATGAGGGGCACCACCTCTTCGTAGAGGTAGGCGTCGTAAGCACCCTGCACGCGTGCGCAGTGTTCGGGCGAGTGCGTGCCGCGAAGCCATGTTCGCGCGGCGACGCCGTCGACGGAGAACACCTTGATGCGGCCGGCGTCGATGAGCCCGGCCAGCGCGGCGACCAGATGGAAGCGCTCGACTTCCTCAGGGTCACCACCGGCGGTGGGAAACAGCAACACGGGCGTGCCGAAATGTCCCCAGCGAGCGACGCGCACAGGCGCGTGCAATTGCAAGCTGGTCCAGGTCCAGTTTTCTCGTTGCATTTTCAATAGTCGATTGATCCCGATCAGTGTATCCAATTGATGAGAAGGCGTAGGCTTCGCGCATTCACGGTCTCGCGCGTCCCCGCGCCAGCATGCCCGCTGCCGACCGTTCGTCCACGCGGCTGGGGAGAGCAAGATTCGGGTCGCGCGCCTGGGCCCTCGCCCTAAAATGCGCCCATGGCCCCCAGCACCGAAAATTTCATCGACAGCCGCGACTTCGCCCGCATAGCGAAAGCGATCGCCTACATTGACGCCAACTTCCGCTCCCAACCGAGTCTGGAAGACATCGCCACAAAAGCGAACCTGTCGGAGTTTCATTTCAACCGCCTGTTCCGCCGCTGGGCGGGAGTCACGCCGAAGCAATACCTCACTGCCGTCACCGGCGCGGCCGCCAAAAACGCGCTCGCCGGTGAAACCTCAGTGTTGGATGCCGCGCTGAACCTGGGGCTCTCAGGCCCCGGCCGCCTGCATGACCTCGTGGTCACGATCGATGCGATGACCCCGGGCGAGCTCAAAGCCCAGGGGCAGGGCACAACCTTGCGCTACGGCTACACGAACACTCCCTTCGGCCGCGCGCTGCTAGCGGTCACCGCCCGCGGTCTCTCGCACCTCGCCTTCGTCGAGCTCGGCGGCGATGCGCTGGCGCTGGAGGAGCTTCGTGCCACAGCTCCTCGGGCCACTTTCAAGCGTGATGACGATGAAGCCCGCGCGCTGGCCACACGCATCTGGTCTGCGCGCTCCAGAGGCAGCACGCCGCTGCGTCTCAATGTTTCCGGTACGAATTTTCAGCTGAAGGTGTGGCGCGCACTTCTGGAATTAGGCGCGCGAGAGCGCACCAACTACAGCGCAATCGCTGACGCCATAGGCGCTGCTAGCAGCACACGCGCCGTGGCGAATGCCGTTGGCGCAAATTCGGTAGCGTGGCTGATCCCTTGCCATCACGTGCTCCGCAAGAGCGGTGGCCTCGGTGGTTATCGATGGGGCGAGGGTCGCAAGCGCGCGATGCTGGCCTGGGAAACCATCGCTCCAACGAGCGCAAAAAGGGGCGCGGAAGCCGCGCGCTCCGGCGTCCGCGCGTCATAGCCAAAACGGTCGCGAGGACGTGAGCGGCGTTTTCTTTTTGTCGCATACAGATGCGATACTCGGTCGGCTATTGCACTTCGCTTTGTCTCCATGGCCGACTCCCGCAACATCATCACCGCCGCCAGCGTGGCGGTCGCGCTGGTCGCCGCCGGCTGGGCGCTCTACGCAACCCAACGCGCTTCCCGAACGGATCGATTGAACGCCGCCCAGCAGGCGCAGGTCATGGGCAACCCCTCGTCTGCGCGGTCTGGCGGAGCCGGCTCAGTCGGGCCGGGTTCGGCGGTGGCCAGCGAGCGTTCGCGTACCGACACGGGTGGCGCCGTCGCTGTCATCACAGCCGCCGTTCACTCGGAAAAACTCGCCACTCAGCTCAGCGCCTTGGGGACAGCTCGCGCCAATGAGGCTGTCGAGATCACGTCCAAGACGTCTAACACCGTCATGGCCGTGCGCTTCCGGGACGGCGAGCGGGTGCAGAAAGGCCAGGTTCTCGTTGAGCTGGATGCTGCCCAGGCGCGTGCGGATCTTGCCGAGGCTGAGGCGGCGCGTGCTGAGAGCGCGAGTCAGGTCAACCGAAGCAAGGAACTGGTGTCCACGCATGTGCTGTCGGAAGCGCAGTACGAACAGCTCGAAGCGACACTCAAAGGCAACGAAGCCCGCGTGGCGTCCGCGCGCGCCAGGCTCGACGACACCGTGATCCGCGCGCCGTTCAGCGGCCGGGTGGGCATGCGTCGCGTAAGTGTTGGCACCCTGGTCAATTCGGGCACCACCATCACGAACCTCGACGACATCAGCGTCATCAAGCTGGACTTCGCGGTGCCCGAGAATTTCCTCGCGAGCCTCCGCGAGGGGCTCAAAGTCTCGGCGGTCGCCGCTGCGTTCCCAGCACGCGATTTCACTGGCACTGTTACTGGTGTCGATTCGCGAGTGGATTCGGTCACCCGCTCGGTCATGGTTCGCGCTGCGGTGCCTAATGACGATGGTGCCTTGAAGCCCGGCATGTTCCTCAACGTGCGTGTGGCGCGGGACGAGCGTGACGCCGTCATGATTCCAGAAGCCGCGCTGGTGCCAGAGCAGAGCCGGCAGTTCATCTTCGTAGTGGAAGAGGGCAAGGCGCTCCGCCGCGAGGTTCGCATCGGCCGCCGCGAGCCGGGCAAGGTGGAAATCGTCGCCGGGCTGCGCTCCGGCGAGCGCGTCATCGTCGAAGGCACGCAGAAAGTTCGCGAAGGCGGCAGCGTGCGCGAGATCCAAAACCCGCCGCGCCCCGAAACGGCAGACGCACTCCGCTGACTGACTTCCGCTCCTGGCTAACCGGCCGCCGCCCTCTTTTCCCCACGTTATGTAACCTAAATGCGGGGGGTTGACGTCCCAAAAACCCCAACCCCAGACCCCAATTCGCACCTCCAGCGCGACCGTGTCAACCACCTGTAATAATTCTAAGTTGATGTTTTCGTTACAAGTTGAGGCGCCCCAGTCCGGTCGCCCGGCGCCCCGCTGGTAGACTGGCCGCACTTTCCCCCGCCTGCCGACCGCGATCCGCTCCGTCTCTCCGGTGCCCGCGCGTCGCGGGCCTCAACGAAAATCTGGTGTCACACGTCATGTCAGCCTCGACTTACAAGCAGCTCGAGCAGGAGTTCCGGCGTCTCCACGCGTTCCGCGGTGCGCTATCCCTGCTGCGCTGGGACGCTGCGGTGATGATGCCGCGTGGAAGTGCCGACGTCCGCGGCGATCAGCTCGCTGCGCTAGAGACCGAGCACCACGCGTTGCTTACCGCTCCTCGAATCACTCGCCTCCTCGATCGCGCGCAGGCCAACACACAAGGGATGCAAGACTGGCAGGTGGCGAATCTTCGCGAGATGCGCCGCCAGCGCGATCACGCAATCGCCACTCCCGTTTCCCTCATCTCTCGACTCACCAAGGCAGCTTCCCGTGCAGAAGCTCACTGGCTAGTCGCCCGGCAGCAGAACAAGTTCGAACTATTTGCGCCCCACCTGGAAGAGGTGGTGCACCTGGTGCGCGACAAGTCTGCGTTGCTCGGGCAGGCGCTGAACCTGCAGCCCTACGACGCACTGGTCGACGAGTTCAGCCCCGGCATCACCACCGCTGACATCGATTCCATGTTCAAGGCGCTGTCGCGGCGGCTACCCAGCCTGATCCGCGAAAGCATCGCGCTCCAGGAAACCCGTCCGCTGGCACCGCTAGTGGGCAAGTTCACGCCGGCCCGCCAGCGTGCGCTGGCCATGGAAATCATGAAGACGATCGGCTTCCCGTTCGACCGCGGCCGGTTGGACGAGAGCGAGCACCCCTTCACCGAAGGTGTGCCCGGCGACATCCGTGTGACGACGCGGTTCGATCCCAACGATCTGTTCTCGGGTCTGCTGGGCGCCCTGCACGAGACCGGGCACGCGATGTACGACCTGGGGTTACCGCAGGACTGGCGCGACCAGCCCGTCGGCCGGGACCGCGGAATGGCCCTCGAAGAAAGCCAGTCGCTGCTCATCGAGATGATCATCTGCCGCAGCCGCCCGTTCGTGCGCTATCTGAAGCCGCTGCTGGAGAAGCACTTCGGCGTCAGCGGTCCCGAATGGGAGGTGGAGAATCTGTACTCGCATCTCACGCGCGTGCGCCGCAGCCTGATCCGCATGGAAGCTGACGAACTCACGTATCCCGTCCACATCATGCTTCGCTACGACCTGGAGAAGCAGCTGCTCAGTGGCGACCTCGCTGTCCGGGACCTGCCCGATGCCTGGGCCGCCGGCATGGAGCAGCGCCTGGGCATCCGCCCGACCAATCCGGTCGAAGGTTGCATGCAGGACATCCATTGGGCGCTCGGCTCATTCGGCTATTTCCCGTCCTACGCCCTCGGCGCGGTCATCGCGGCGCAGCTCTACGAGAGCCTGCGTGCGGACGTGCCGTCGCTGGACGACCAGATTGCTCACGGTGAATTTGGCGGCCTCTTCGGCTGGCTGCGCACCCACGTGCATGGCGTTGGCGCGAAGGTCACCGTGCACCAGTTGATGAAGGACGCTACCGGCAAGGCCCTTTCGGCGGTCGGTTTTGTGCGTTACGTCGAGTCGAAGTACCTGGAAGGCGCAACGAACAGCGCGGCCGCTTGAGCCGGGGATTCGCCGCCGTCGAGCGGCTACAATTGCGGGCATGAACGCCGTCGTTCTCAAACCCTCCCGCACCCTGCAGAAATTGCAGGCGCACCTGCGCGGGTTGGTCGGCAAGGCCATCGAAGACTTCCGCATGATCGCGGAAGGCGACCGCGTCATGGTGTGTCTCTCCGGCGGCAAGGATTCGTACACGCTGCTCGACATGCTGCTGTCGCTTCAGCGCAGCGCGCCCGTCAACTTCGAGCTGCTCGCCGTCAATCTGGATCAGAAACAGCCCGGCTTTCCGGAGCACGTGCTGCCGGAATATCTCGAGGCACTGGGTGTTCCGTACCGGATCATCGAGCAGGACACTTACAGTGTCGTGAAGCGGGTGATACCGGAAGGCCGCACGATGTGTGGGCTCTGCTCACGCATGCGCCGTGGAGCGCTGTACCGATTCGCCGCCGAGAATGGAATCACCAAGATTGCGCTCGGGCACCACCGTGACGACATCGTCGAAACGCTGTTCCTGAACATGTTCTTCGGCGGCAAGTTGAAGGCGATGGCACCGAAGCTTGCCTCGGACGACGGTCGCCACATCGTGATTCGCCCGCTGGCCTACGTGGCGGAGCGGGAAATCGAGCGCTACGCGCGCGGCCGCGAGTTTCCGATCATTCCCTGCCAGCTCTGCGGCTCGCAGGACAACATGCAGCGCGTGGCGGTAAAGAAGATGTTGGCCGACTGGGAAAAGCAGTTCCCCGGCCGCACCGAAGCGATCTTTTCTTCCATTCGCAGCGTCGAAGTCGAACATCTCGCCGATCCGCGGCGCTTCGACTTCGCAGCGCTCGAGTCCACCAGCAGTTCACCCCCTGACCTCGATGCCTGACTTTGCCTCTCCTTACGCCTCGCCGGACGCGACGTTGCCGGCGCTGCCGCTCCCGAACAGCTACTGGGTGATTCCCGGCAAGCTGCTTGCCGGTGAGCATCCGGGCGGCGACACGCCCGAGAAGACGAACGAGCGGCTCGAGCGGCTGATGGCAGCGGGCATCGAGTGCTTCGTCGATCTCACCATGCCCGATGAGCTCGATGGCTACGACATCTGCCTGCCCATCGCGGTCGAATACATCCGCAAACCGATCCGCGACCACGGGCTGCCGGGCAAGCGCGCGCACATGATCGAGATTCAGTCGGCCCTCGAGCAGTCGTTGCGGTCGGGGTTGCCAACGTATGTGCATTGTCGGGCGGGCATCGGCCGCACGGGCACCGTCATCGGCTGCTTCCTGGTCGAGCGCGGACTTTCGGGGATGGATGCGCTCGATGAGCTCAACCGACTCTGGAAACAGTGCAAGCGCTCGCTCTCGTGGGCCGCGGTGCCGGAAACGGATGATCAGTCCGAATACGTGCGCAGCTGGATTCCGCAGGTTGCCGCCGTACTGGCGTCGTCGCGCCCCATGGAAAAGCCAGCCGAAGATCCGTTGTTCGAAACGGAGGCCCTCAGCGCCGCGCGCAGTCTGCGGGACCGCTTCCAGGGCGCCCTCATGGGCCTCGCAGTCGGCGATGCCCTGGCGGCGGCCACGCAATATCGCAAGCCGGGCTCGTTCCCACAGGTTGGCGACCTGCTCGGCGGCGGTCCGTTCGACCTGCCTCGCGGGGGCTGGAGCGACGACACCGCCATGGCGTTGTGCCTGGCCGAGAGCCTGGTCGAAACCCCCGGCTTCGATGCGCGCGATCAGGTAGAGCGCTACACCCGGTGGCAGCAGCAGGGCTACTTGTCTGCAACAGGGCAGTGTCTAGGCATCACCGCCAACACCGCCCGTGCACTGGCCATGGCGAAGTGGCGCCGGCAGATGTATTCCGGCTCGCACGACCCTACGCAGCTCGACCCAGAAGTGCTGTCGCGCGTGGCACCGGCGGTGATGTTTTTCTTCGCGACGCCCGCGGAGGCCGTCACGCACGCGGCGGATGCCGCGCGCACCACCTGCCAGGCGGCAGCCGTCATCGAGGCCTGCCGGTTGTTCGGGGCGATGTTGTACGGCGCACTCGCGGGCAAATCCAAGGCCGAGCTGTTCATTCCCCCGGCAGATCTCATCGATCTCGACAACCTGCGCACCGACGTCGCATTGCTGGCGGAGGGCCTGGAGAAGGGGTCACCCGCTCCGCCCAAGGCCGGCCACGTGCTGGAGGCGCTCGAGGCGGCGCTGTGGGCATTCCGATCCACGAACAATTTTCGCGACGGGGCGCTGCGCGCAGCCAACCTTGGCGAGAACTCGGACGTGGTCGCTGCCGTCTACGGGCAGCTCGCCGGCGCGCACTACGGCGTGAACGCCATCCCCGCCACGTGGCGTAACAGCCTGATGGAAAAAGACTTGATCGCAAGCCTGGGTGACCGGCTGCTAGCGCACGCAATGGTGGACCTCAGCGGCTGATACTCGGTCTCGCAACGCCCCGCCGGGTTGGGTAAGCTTCCGGCCATAATTAAAAGAAAAGCTGTCGCGAAAAATCTGAAGCGTTGAGGATTGCCGCCCCATGTCGAGCGCAAAGCGCACAACCGGCCGCGCTCGAAGCACGCGCCTACGCCTCACGCCGGCCCGGCACGCGGCTGCCAAGCGCGCACCGGCCAAGCGAGTGCCGGCGAAGCGCACTCGCGCCAGGCTGCCGTGGGCGCGGTTGCCCGATGAAAAACTGCTCGAGCTGCGATTCTGTGACCTGAAGCTGTCGCTGGAGCGCTCGCCGCTCGCGCGCCGGGTGAATCGGCTGTACACCGAGCTCGACCATCGCGGCATCCACTTTCGGCCGCACGTGTGGCTTGCCGAGGAATGGTTTTCACCGGACGGCGTGCCGGGCATCGCCGTGCCGTTCTATCTGGCGCACCCGCGTCTGGAGCGCCTCGAACGCCGCATCATGCGCGAAGCGGAAGGCGGCAACGCCCGCTCCCTCATGCGCATTCTTCGGCACGAAGCGGGGCACGCGCTCGACAACGCGTATCGCCTGCGCCGGCGGAAATGCTGGCGAGATGTGTTCGGCCCGGCCTCCCTGCCGTACCCCCACCGCTATCGCGCGCGCCCGGGCAGCCGGCGCTACGTGCATCACCTGGGTGAGTGGTATGCGCAGTCGCACCCCACCGAGGATTTCGCGGAAACGTTCGCCGTATGGCTGAAGCCGAAATCCGGCTGGCGCCGCACCTATGTTGGCTGGCCCGCCTTCAACAAACTCAGTCTCGTCGACGAGCTGATGACGAGCATCCGCGGGCAGACGCCGCCCGTGCGAAATCGCATTCGCATCGAGCCCATCGACAGCGATACGCGCACGCTCGCTCAACACTATCGCCAAAAACTCGCGCGCCATCGTCACTATCGACGCGGGCTGGCGGACGACCTGCTGCGCAAGATTTTCAGCGAAGAGCGTCCCAACAAGCGCTCGATGCGCGCGTGCACGTTGCTTCGCGCGGTGAAGCCCCGCGTGCTTGCCACCATCGCGGCGGAAGCCGGCGTAGAGCTGTACACTGTGCAGCAGATTCTTCGCATGGTGATCGAGCGCGGTGACATCCTGAAACTCTTCGTGCGGGGCGGCCGGCGCAATGCCATGCGCCATACTCAGTGGCTGTTGCTGCGTCTGAGTCGACTTTACGGTCAGGGCGAGACTCCACACCTTCCCCTATGAAAATACTGCGCGCGCTGGTCGTCGTGCATGCGAGCCTGATTCCACCCGAGACCCTGGAAGGCCACAGCGCCAAGGAAATCGAGGAGTGGCGGACGGAATACGACGTCACCAGCACGCTGCGCAAGATGGGTCATGAAGTTCGTTGCATCGGCGTGGACGACAGTCTCACCGAGCTGCGCACCACCATCGCGGACTGGAAGCCGGACATCGTCTTCAACCTGCTGGAAGAGTTCGACGGCATCGTCACGTACGACCAGCACGTCGTCGCGTTCCTGGAGCTGCTGCGTCAGCCCTACACCGGCTGCAATCCACGCGGGCTCCTTTTGTCGCGAGACAAGGCGCTTTCCAAACAATTGCTGGCGTTCCATCGCATTCCCACTCCGCAGTTCGCCGTGTTTCGCAAGGGCACGAAGTTCCGCACGCCGAAGAAGCTTCGCTACCCGTTGTTCGTGAAGTCCACGGTGGAAGATGCGTCTCTGGGCATCGCGCAGGCGTCCGTCGTCGAAGACGCCACGAAGCTGAAGGAGCGCATCGAGTTCGTGTACGAGCAGGTGGGGTCCGATGCGCTGGTGGAAGAATTCATCGAAGGCCGCGAGCTGTACGTCGGCGTGCTGGGCAATGAGCGGCTGACTCGCCTGCCGGTGTGGGAAATGGTGTTCGGCTCCATGCCGGACTCGCAGGCCGCCATCGCTACGCGCAAGGTGAAGTGGGACAAGAAATACCAGACGAAGTACGGCATCACCACTCGTGCAGCGGATGAATTGCCTGCACCTGTGATGGCCCGCCTCGACAAGCTCTCGCGCCGTATCTATCGTGTGCTCGGGTTGTCAGGCTGCGCGCGCATGGATTTTCGCGTCACTGCGGATGGGCAGGTGTTCGTGCTCGAAGCGAACGCCAACCCCAACCTCGAGAATGAGGAAGACTTTGCGCAATCCGCGCGCGCCGCCGGCGTGTCTTACGACGAGCTGCTGGCGCGTCTCATGGCGCTCGGCATGTCCTATCAGGCGGAATGGCGGGTTTTTTATGGCTGAGCACGTGCACTCTTGAACGGATTCAAACCGCTGCGCCTCGCAGCCCTTGCCGCGTGCGCGCTCGTCGCTTCGTGCGCCAGCGAAATGAAGCTGGCCGAGGCGGACCTCGCGGCCATCGATACCTGGCTCCCGGGCCGCTACGACAATGTGGAGCAGGCGCAGGACGATGTGCGCCAGGGTCGCGAGCCGCACCCCGCACTCTCAGTCACTATCGCGCCCATCGATGTGCCGCTGGTCAGCGAGCACGCGTTCTATCTTCAGGAAAGTGTGGTGGATGATCCGCGGCGGGTCACCTCTCAGCGCCTGCTCACGTTCGAAGTGGTCAAAGGTGGCCGCATCGTCGAAACCGTGTGGACGCTTGCACAGCCGGGCCGATGGCGCGACGGCCAACTCAACCCCGATCTGTTCAAGAGCATGATGATTCAGGACGCTACGCGCCTGGGCGGCTGCGAGCTCGAGTGGAAGAAAGACGTCACTCGTTTCACGGCCACCAACAGCGCCGCCAGTTGCCGCGTTACGTCGCCCGCACTGGGCAGCGTCAGCATGCACATGCGCGCCGAGCTCACCGTCGGCGAACTGTCGCTTGCCGAGTTGGCCTACAACGCCAACAACGATGTCGTGCAGGGAAACGCTTCGGAACCGTTCTACCGATACAAAAAGCGCTCGAACCCGTAAGAGCGGGCGGTCCTTCCTTCAGGCCTTAGGTCGCAACTTCGACCGGCGCAATGTCCGACGGAAGCCGACCAAGGTGCCGCCGAGCTTGAGGGACCATGGTCCATTCTGTGAATCGCCCCTCAATTCCGGCGCCGTCGTCACGGTAACCCTCTATCACCCCGGAACACGGATGGCGTTACCATCCTCTACAGGTTCGCGGAAGAGCCTTTGACCGGAACGCACCCTGATGTCTGATCCGAAGAAACCCAAACCCGACTCGGGCTGGCCCATCGACCCTAAGTCGACGGTGCCGCCTGCCTCGACTAGTGCGCCGAAGCAGCCTGCGCCCGCCGCCAAGGCTGACGCGGGTCGCATCGTGCACGATGCCCGTGGCAATGCCGTCTGGAACTGGGTGAAGGACACGGGCCGCGCCGCCATCGACAGCACCTCCGCGATGCTCAAGCGCCTGGAAGTGCCGGGCCTGAAGATGGAAGGCGAAGAGGACAAGGAAGAAATCAGCATCAAGAAGGATCGCGACGTAGGCGGCGGCTACGACCCCTACAACGTGCGAACGCCCACGCCCAAGGGCAAACCGCCCGGAAAGAAGTAAGCGCGCCGACGCGCCCCACGCTCACTTCTTCAGGTGAGCGTCCAGCCAGTCGAACACTGCGTGATGCCACTGCAAGCTGTTCGCCGGCTTCAGCACCCAATGGTTCTCATCCGGGAAGCTCAGCAGTCGACTTTCGATTCCACGCCGTTGTAATGCGCTGAACGTTGCAAGGCCCTGTTCGAGCGGCACGCGGAAGTCCTGCTCGCTGTGGATCACCAGCATGGGCGTCTGCCACTTCGTGACGAAATTCACTGGGTTGAATTTCTCGTGCGCCTGCGGGTTCTCGTAGTAAGGCCCGCCTTGTTCCCACTCCGGAAACCACAGCTCTTCGGTCGAGTAGTACATCGAGCGCTGGTCGAACAGCCCGTCGTGATTGACGAGGCACTTGAACCGGTCCGGCCAGTTACCGGCGATCCAGTTGATCATGTAACCGCCGTAGGATGCGCCTGCCGCGCACGCGTTGCTGCCGTCGAGCCAGGTGTATTTCGCAAGCGCCGCGGCCAGGCCCTTCTGCAGATCTTCTAACGGCTTGCCGCCCCAGTCGTGGCTGATGGAATCCGTGAATGCCTGGCCGTAGCCCGGGGATCCGTGGAAATCGATGAACACCACGCCATAGCCGTGGCCCGCCCACGCCTGCGGGTTCCAGCGATAGCTCCACTGATTCTGGAAGCTGGCTTGCGGGCCGCCATGAATGACGAAGGCAACGGGGTAGCGTGCGCCCGCCGTGAAACCGTAAGGCTTCATGACATAGCCGTACACTGTCTCGCCGTTCCAACCTTTGAAACTGAACTGCTCGTACTCGCTCATTGCGCGGTGGCCAAGCACATCCTGATTCACTGAGGTGAGCCGGCGCGGCGTGCCTCCACCAATTGGCGTGACGTACAAATCTGCGGGACCGCCCAGGCTTGCGAGCGCGTAGACGATGGAATCGCGGGTCGCCGAGTAGTCCATGACCTGCCCGGTACCGACGATTTTTCGCGGCGTGCCGTTCGCGACGTCGATTGTGTAGAGCGCTTCCTGCCCCACGTCATCGGTCGTCGCGAGCAGCGTCTTGCCGTCTGCGGTGGCGTTGAGACGAGCCACGGAGCGATCCCAAGATTGCGTGAGTGCGCGTGTGGCACCCGTACGCGGATCTCGCAACACGACGTGGAAGCGGTCGGATTCGAAACCCGGGCGATCCATCGCGAGATACGCGAGCTGGCCGTCCTTGAGAAAAACCGGCTGCGTATCCCACGCGGGGTTGCTCGCTGTCAGATTCTTCGGGGCGGCGGAGCCGTCGACAGGCACTTGATAGAGATCGAAGTTGGTCGACCACGGCTCCGTGCGGCCAGCGACGCGTGCCGAGAACACCATGGAGCTGCCATCGGGGCTGAACGTGAATTCCTCATCGCCGCCAAAAGGCTTCGAGGGCACATCGGCATCCAGGCTCCTCGAGAGATCGACTGGCGCGCCGGCCTTGCCATCACTGCCCACGGTGGCAACGAAGAGATGCGAGCGAGTGCCGTCGCTCCACGTGTCCCAGTGGCGCACGAACAGGCGGTCGTAGACGCGGCCGGTGCTTTTGCTTTTCTCTTTTGCGTCCGACCTGTCCCGGGTGCAGCGAGGGTCGCAGTCCGTCAGCACTTCCATAGAGACAGCGATGCGATTGCCAGCAGGGGCCACTTGCAGTGAGCCGACGTCGCGTGGGTAGTCCGTTACCTGAGTAGCTTCGCCGCCCGCCAGCTGAAGCCGCCACACCTGCGTGGAGCCGGAGCGCGCGGATAGAAAATAGAGGTACTTGCCGTCGGCAGACCAACGTGGACTGCTGTCGTTACCGGGGTTCTGCGTAAGACGGCGCGGCTCGGCGGCCTTGGCAGTGAGATCGAGCAACCAGATATCCGTCGGACGCTTGTTTGCATCCATGTCCGTCTCGCTCAGCATGAACGCGGCGAAGCGGCCATCGGGTGAAGTTTGCGGATCGGACAGGCGCTTCAGGCGCACGAGGTCTTCCGCCGTAAACGGCGCGGCGGCGGGCTGCGCCGTCAGAGCGCCGGTTGCCAGCATGCTCAACAGTGCAAACAGGATGTGCGACTTCATGAGCAGGAACCGTCAGGCAAAGGGTCGCGCATTCTAGTGACGCGGCGGCGGGCAGGTGAAGGTGCTGGTCTCGGTAAGCCTTCGGACCGTCGCGAGGTCAACCCACCTCGGACGGTGGGTGCGTCCAGGGTTCTTTCTGCGCGGCGCGCACCCATTCCTGCAGGGCGTCGTCTTCAAGCACTGCGGCCATGTACCAGCGGGTGGTGTCGGAGACCTGCGCGCGATAGGTGTTGAAGCGCGCCACTACCGGTGCGTACATCGCATCCGCAATTGAATACTCGCCGAACAACCAGGGCCCTTCGTGGCTTTCGCCAAACTGACGCCGGCAATCGATCCAGATTTCATCGATGCGATCGATGTCGGCCTCGAGACCCGGCGTCATCGCCGTGCGTCGGTTGCGTGCGCGCGCGTTGAACGGCCACTCGGTGCGCAGGTAACTGAAGCCCGAATGCATCTCGGCACATACCGAGCGCGCGTAGGCGCGCGCTTCGCGGTCCTGCGGCCAGCCTTTGCCCGTGGTCTCCGCTATGTATTCGCAGATGGCTAGCGAATCCCAGACGATTGTGTTGCCGTGCTTCAGCACAGGCACGCGGCCGCTGGGCCCGAACTCCGCGACTTCATCCTTGAAGGTCGGCGTGTCGAGCAGAATCTGCTTTTCCTCGAATGGCACGCCGAGGTGGCGCAGCAGAATCCAGGGCCGCAACGACCAGGACGAGTAATTCTTGTTGCCGATGATCAGTGTGAATTCCGACATGCGCGAATAATACCCCCACAATTCGCCGGAGTCGCTCGCGCCTTCGAGGCCCGAGCACGCCACCGCAACGGCTGTGGCTGCGCTGTGTCCAGGAGCCTGTCCGAGTGATAGTCGTCTACTGCGGCCACCGCTCACGGGGCATCTTGCCGCGATCCTTTCGCTTACATAGTCCCCGCTATGCGCGCGAAACGATCACGTCAAGCTGCCCCGTGAGCGGCGCCCTCGCTACGACGCCTATTACTCGGACAGGCTCCTAGTCCGGCAGCGGACGGCCGCGAGTTTCGATAATGAGGAAGCGCGCGGTGAGGGCGGTGAAGAGCGGAATGACGCCGAGCCAGAACAGCGTGCGAATGATCACGTCGCTCGACCCACCGGAGGCGGCTGAGATCATGCCGACGATGGTGGGCCCGAGCGCCGCGACGACGCGGCCGATGTTGTACGAGAGGCCTGACCCGGTGGCACGCAGGCGCGCGGGGAACAGCTCCGGCAGATAGAACACGAAAGTGCTGAACACACCGTATACGCCAATGCCCACCGCGAACAGCATCTGCAACCGCGCATGCGGTGAGAAATCGAGGCCGAAGGTTGCGAACAGCAGCGCCGCTGAATACAGGAAGTAGGTGATGAACATCGGCCGGCGGCCCATCACCTTGGAAAGCGGTATGGCGGCCAGCGCGCCGAGCAGTCCGCCGAGATTGAACCCGTTGGAAGCCTGAGACTTCCACGACTCCGAGAGCGCGCGTGCAGCGTCGCCCGTGATGCCCGATTGAGCGGCGTATTCGTTCGCGAGCGTGGCGCCCAGCAACGGAATGAAAGCATTGCACGCCCACCACGTGAGAAGCGCAGTGACTGCGGCAACGATGCCACTCACCGTGAGCGCGCGAATGCCGGGCGAGAACAGCTCACTGAGCCGCGGCAGCTGCGAGTGACGCACCTGCTTTTCCCACACTTCGCTTTCACGTATGAAAATGCGAGCGAAGAGAGCGACGATCACCGGCGCAAGCCCGCACAGAAAGACGAAGCGCCACGAGGTCTGCGGAGAGTCCGCAAGCCAGACGCCCGCGATGTGATAGTTCAGCGTGCTCGCGAGAATGATGCCAAGCGGAGAAGACGTGTAGACCAACGTGGCGGCTTCCACTCGTCGCGATTCCGGAACGGTTTCGGCAACCAGCGACGCGCCTACGGCCCACTCGCCGCCGATTCCCAGGCTTGCCAGCGACCGGAACAGCACGAGTTGCCACATGTTCGTGGCGGCCGCGCAGAGCGCCGTTCCGCACGCATAGAGTGCGATGGTGATGAACAGCGCCCTCTTTCGGCCATAGCGGTCGGCGAACCAACCAAACATAAGACCGCCGGCGGCCCAGCCGAGCAGCAGTATCGAAGTGATGACACCTGTCCAGAACACCGTTGCTTCGCGCGCGTCCGGCGACCCGAGCGGCAGGCCGAGCAACGCCGGCACGCAGTTGGGAGCCACGAAATTGAAGAGCAGGGCGTCGAAAACGTCGAACCCCCAGCCCAACCAGGCGGCTGCAAGCACGACCCAGTGATAGCCGGAGAGTCCGAAGAGACCGGCGCGTGGCGCGTGAGACATGGTGTTAGCAGTGTGCAGCGTTAGCTGCTAATGCGTGAAAAGTGAGCTGGCATGAGATTTGGAGCATTTCATCACAGTAACCCAAGGCCCGAGAGCTGAACTTCGGGGTGAGGGGGCCGATCCAGATGTAAGGAGGTGGCTGCACATGTCCGATGCTCAGAATTCTTCGCGTGTCGTCCCGGTTGCAAACCTGCGCGAGTTCTTCCACGACGCCCTGCAAAGCGCGTTGGGGCGGCAACATCTCAGCGTGGACGACCAGACCGAACACTACGTCGTCAACCTGCTGACGCTGTTCGCCCGTTCGGATGCGCTGTACGAGCATTCGCCCGAGAGCGGCCAGGCCACCCGGCTCAAACCGCTGGTGGTGATGATGACGGAAGCGCTGGAGGCGCCCACGGCCAGTGACCGGCACCGCGGCCTGCAGCGGCTCGGCGATGTTTCGCTGTTCATCGCCGGATTCTTCGCGCAGAGTTTTGCGCGCAAGATCATCGATATCGACTATCACATCGCGATGGGCGGCCGTGCTTACGGCACGCTGGCCGAAGGGCTGGCGCGCACTCGCGGCCGCGTGCTGGGCCAGGTGTTCGCCGAGCTCGCGGAGAAATTCCAGCCCATGGTGGATGCGATCAACGAGATCGCCGAGTCCGCCTACAAACATTCGGATCGCGACATCCTGCGGCTGTACGAGCTGTGGCTGAAAACGGGCAGCCAGCGGTCGTTCCAGATTCTGAAGCGCCTTGGGGTCACGCCCACGCCCGGCGCCCGCTGTCAGCTCGCGCACTGACCATGATCCTGAGGCAGCTTCAGGATCTGATCGGTGCAATCTACGACGTGAAAGTTACTCACGACGTGTACGATTTTCTCGTTACGGATCGTGCGCACCTGCCGCATGCGGCTCGCTGCGGCACCCACGACGAGCAATTGATCCTCGCCGAGCAACCTGATGCCGTAGGCGTGTCGCTGTATCTGGACCCGGCGTTGCTCGAGCGCCTGAGTCTTGCCGACCCGATGGTGCGGCTCAATGAGGAGAACGTCGCCGACTACTGGACGGCACTGGAAGGTGTCAGCCACTTTCTCTACTTCGCGTGGAACGCGGGGCACGACAGGCCCGTTAGTCTTCTCGAGCTCGAACTCCAGGCGGAGATCGACAAGTACGTGGCGAGTTATTTGTTACTGAAGCGCCAGTTTCCCGAGCGCTTTCCGGCGGAGCTGTTGCGGTTGCTGTTCGAGCGTACGCGCGTCGACCCGCAGCTTAACGAAGGGCAGCAGGCGTTGTATCGGGCGGCCAGCCGGCATGCCGAGAAGTTTTGCCGTCGGCTGGATCGGTCGCTGCGTGGTTCGCGAAGGGAAGAGTTCGAGCACGAGGTGCTCGCGGAGTTGCGAAGGGTTTATCGGCTGGGTGACGTGCGGAAGGTGGCGCACATTGAGAAGGGAAGTTAGAGCCGGAAGCCCAATCGCCGGGCGGCTGAACAGGGTGCCCGCGCGTGCTGAAGCTGTCGGCTTCCTGCGCGCCCTGGCGAGCCGGCTTAGTCTTCCGAGCCGTCTTTCTTTTTCCGCTCTTCCAGCTCCCGCATCATCTTCAGCCATGCGGAGAGTTTCTTCAGGTCGCGTTTGCCGCTCTTGCCGGGTGCGCCGGGAGGGCCGACGATCGTGGTGGAGGTTGCATCCGGCACGCGATCGTAGGGATTGAACGTGTCGTCATTGCGCATGGACAGCGGGTCCGCTGACTTGAGCAACTTCGAGGCGCGCTTGTGGGAGCCGGTCTGTTCGATCTCGAGCACCGGGCGCTCATAGTCATCGGGCGCATCGCGCCACTCGACAGACGCCGCGCCACGATCATCGTGAACCACGCGGCCCATGCGGCGCCGCTCGCTCGTCGAAGCGGAGTCCGCAGTGTCAGGAGAATTCCGTTTTCCGTTGAGTTTGTCCATGGGTCGAGTCGTGTTCCGCGCCGGCCCCATCCCGGCACCGTAACGCTAAACGCCGCGGCGGGCGGGGGTCTGCGCGCCTCGTCACGATTCGGCGGCCCCGGCTCGATTTCGGCACGCGTGCAGCGCCCGGGTGATGCCCAGGACGGTTTTTGCGTCATTGATGGTGCCGTTCATCGCCCACTCGTACGCCTCGCTCAGCGGCATCCAGTGCACTTCAAACACCTCGGCGGACTCGGGGGCGGCAGTGACGGCCGTGAGGCCAGTGGCCAGGTACAAGTGCACCACTTCCCTGAGCACGCCTGGCGAGGGGACACAGGTGCCCAGACTCTCCCACTTCGCGGCCTCGGTGCCGGCCTCCTCAACCAGCTCTCGCTGCGCCGTCTGCAGCGGCGGTTCGCCAGGTTCGAGCTTTCCAGCGGGGACCTCCCAGATATAGCCCTCTACAGCGTGCCGGTATTGCCGCAGCAGGCAGATGCGCTGGTCCTGATCCAGTGCCACCACCCCAGCGCCGCCCGGATGGTGAATAATTTCCAGGGTGCAGCTGTGTCCGTTCGGCAGCGTGACTTCATCGAGAGTCACCTTGATGATGCGGCCACGAAAGTGAGTTGTCTGTCTGGAGAGTGTCATGCGCCGAAGATTAAGGGCACGCCCGCGGCGCGTACAGTTGAAGTGAGGTTTTGCACTGTATGTCCGACCTGCGCGTAATCCTTGTCACCGGTCTTCCGGCCACCGGCAAGACCACGCTCGCCCGCGAGCTGGCGGCGCGCTATCGCGTGCCGCTGATCGGCAAGGACATGATCAAGGAGCCGTTGCTCGACCGGCTGGGCGCGCGGGATGCCGCCGAGTCGCGGCGTCTGAGCGATGCCAGTTTTTCCGTGCTGTTCGCGCTGGCGCGCGAGTTGAGCGTGGCGGGGTCGGACGTGCTGCTCGAAGGAAACTTCCGCCCTGGCGAGCATGAGCGGCCGCTGCTCGAAGCCCTTCCGGCTGCGATCGCCGCGACCGCCGCGCATGTTTTCGCGCAGGTTCTTTGTACGGTGGACGAGAACGAAAGGCTGGAGCGCCTGACCGCTCGCGAGCGGGATCCCTCGCGGCATCCCGGGCACCGGGATCGCGATCAGGGCTTGTCGCCACCGTCTGCACGGGGCAGTTCGTTCCTCAGTCTGCCGGGAGAGCGGTTTGTCCACGATGGTGCGGCTGGCCGCCGTGTGATCGTGACAATCGACGACTGGTGGAACCGCCGCACGATTCCCGTAAAAAAGCGGCCGTCTCTTGAACCCCGTCGATAGCGAGCGCCGGGCGCGTTACGTATAGTCCCCGCGCATGTCGACTGCGTCACATCTGGAAAAGCTCAACGGACCGCAGAGGAAGGCCGTCACCTTCGGCGAGACGATTGCGAAAGGCGTGAAGGCCGGGCCTTTGCTCATCGTCGCCGGTGCGGGCACGGGCAAGACGAACACGCTTGCGCATCGGGTCGCGCACCTCACCATCAATGGCGTCGATCCGGCGCGCATCCTGATGCTCACGTTCACGCGACGGGCGGCTACCGAGATGCGCCGCCGCGCTCATGAGATCGTGAAGGTGGCGCTCGACGAGCCGCTCGGTGGCGTGAGCCAGAGCATCTCGCAGCGGCTTACCTGGGCCGGCACGTTCCACTCCATCGGCAACCGGCTGCTGCGTCACTACGCCAAACACCTCAAGCTCGACCCGCAGTTCACCGTCGTGGATCGTGGAGATTCAGCCGACCTGATCGACGAGCTGCGCATGGAACTCGGCTTCGCGAGCAAGGAGCAGCGTTTCCCTCGTAAGGAAACCTGCCTGCAGATTTATTCATATCGTGTGAACACGCAGCGGCCGCTGAAGGAAACGCTGGAGAGCCAGTATCCGTGGTGCCTGCAGTGGGAAGCGGATCTCACCAAGCTCTTTCGCGCCTACGTGGAGCGCAAGCAGCGCTGCGCGATCCTGGATTACGACGACCTGCTGCTTTACTGGCACGCCATGATGGGCGACAAGCGCCTGGCAACGCATGTTGGCGCGCATTTCGACCATATCCTCGTCGACGAATACCAGGATACGAACCGGCTGCAGGCGGAGATTCTCCACGCGCTCAAGCCCGACGGCGCCGGTCTCACGGTGGTGGGCGACGACGCGCAGGCCATCTATTCTTTCCGCGCCGCTGCGGTCGACAACATCCTGGGTTTCCCGGAGCGCTTCACGCCGCGCGCCGAGGTGGTCACGCTCGCGCAGAACTATCGTTCCACCCAGCAGGTGCTGGATGTTTCGAACGCGCTGATGGCCGAAGCGCCCCGCCAGTACCGCAAGCATCTGCTGTCCATTCGCGGGCAGGGCGCGCGGCCCTGTTTCGTCACCGTGCCGGATTTGCAGACGCAGGCCGAATGCATCTGCACGGAAGTGCTGAAGCGCCGCGAAGCGAACGTGCAGTTGAAGCGCCAGGCCGTTTTGTTCCGCAGCTCCAGTCACAGCGATGTGCTCGAAGTGGAGCTCGCGAAACGCAAGATTCCCTACGTGAAGTACGGCGGGCTCAAGTTTCTCGAAGCCTCGCACATCAAGGATCTGATGTCGGTGCTGCGCTGGGCGGACAATCCGCGCAACACCGTGGCCGCGTTCCGCGTGCTGCAAATGTTGCCGGGCATGGGCCCGGTGAATGCGCGCAAGTGCATCGAGCATGTGGAGGCGCAGAACTTTTCTTTCGAAGCGCTGAAGACGTTCACCGTGCCGCAGGCTCTCGGCGCGGACTGGCGGAAGCTCATCGACACGCTGCTCGCACTCGGCGACCCGCAACGGCAGTGGGCCGGGCAGGTGCACCTGGCGCGCGATTGGTATCGCCCGCATTTCGAGCGCCTGTATGAGCACTTCCACACTCGCCTGGGCGATCTCGACCAGCTCGAGCTGCTCTCCGGCCAGTACCCTTCACGCGAGCGCTTCCTCACCGAGCTCACGCTCGACCCGCCGAACGCCACCAGCGACCTGGCCGGCCAGCCGGTGCTGGATGAGGACTACCTGATTCTCTCCACCATCCACTCTGCCAAGGGCATGGAGTGGGACACGGTGTACCTGCTGAACGTGGTCGACGGCAGCTTCCCTTCCGAGTTCGCCACGGGCAAACCCGAACTGATCGAGGAAGAGCGGCGCCTGCTCTACGTGGGCATGACACGGGCCCAGAACGACCTGTACCTGATGGGCCCGCTGAAGTTTCACCTGACCCACCAGCCGAAGAGCGGCGATGCGCACGTGTACGGCGGCCGCAGCCGGTTCATGACCGAGAAGGTGTTGAAGTGCTTCGAGACCCGCACTTTCCAGGGCTCGACGACGATGGGCGAGGGCGCACTGCAGGGGGCGGAGGAGTCGACGTTTGACGTCGGGGCGCGACTCAAAGAAATGTGGTGATGTGGTGAGCGAAATATTTGGGCGTCTTCAGCCGCCCGGCGATTGAGGGCTTCTTTGGGCGCAGCCCCGCAAACCTCGAAGCCCTCAATCCCCGGGCGGCTCAAGCCCAAAAGTAGAAGTGTCTCAATCCCCGGGCGGCTCAAGCCCAAAAGTAGCGCCGGGCCGCTCAAGCCCAAAAGTAGAAGCGTTTACTTCCCAGGCTTCACAAACCTCAACGTAAACCGATCACTCTCCCCAATCGCCGCATACTTCTCCCGGTCCTTGTCCCCCAGCCGATAAACCGGCGGCAACGTCCACACCCCCTGCTCGTAGTCCTTCGTGTCCCGGGGGTTGGCATTCACCTCTGATTTGGCCACCAGCTTGAATCCCACCGACTCGATCAGGTCGATGGCGTACTGCTCGTTGACGTAGCCGTTCCTGGCCTGCGGGTCCTGTGGAATGGCGGGGTTGCCCCGGTGCTCGACGACACCCAGTGTGCCGCCGGGCTTCAGCGCCTTGTACAGGGACGTGAAGGCCTGCGGCGCCGAGCCTCGCGCCATCCAGTTGTGGATGTTGCGGAACGTGACAACCATATCCACCGAACCCGGCGGCACCAGGTCCGCCGAGTCAGGCGGAAGCTTCGTCACTTCGACGCGATCGTAAAGATCCGGCCGCGTGGCGAGCTTTGCCCGGAAGTCCTCGACGCGCTTCGCCTGGTTGGCGTTGCCCGGCGCGGCGTCCAGCACGGCTGCGTAGTACTTGCCCTTCTCCCGCACGAGCGGCGCGATCACCTCGGTGTACCAGCCCGACGGGTCCGGCCAGACCTCCACCACCTGCATTTCCGGGCGGAGGCCGAAGAACAGCAGCGTTTCCTTGGGGTGTCGGGAAGGGTCTCGCGCCCTGTTTTCGGGCGAGCGCTGGCCGCCGGCCAGCACGGAATCCAGCGTCACTGCCGTGACTTCGCGCGTGCTCATCCGGTTGCCCGCACAGGCGGCAATGATGGCCGCCGTCACGACGATGGCACCGGCCACCCCGGCAGCGAGTGCCGTTTTCACGAATGCCGACATGGAATGCTCCCGGCCCGGGTTGTTCTGTTGCGCCCCACACGATAGCGCGGCGCGCCAGAACAAAGAACCCCGCACGAGGCGGGGTTCTTCAAAGACCCGAAACCGGAATCAAACTTTCGGGTCGGTTCCTTCAGCGGCGGAAAGGCCCTCCGCCCTGACGGGGACGTTGCGGACGTTCCTGGGCCTCATTGACGCGCAACGGACGGCCATTCATCTGAAAGCCGTTCAGCGCCTGGATGGCGCCCTGCGCCTCGTTCTGCGGCATGTCTACAAAACCGAAGCCGCGCGGCTTTCCGGTTTCACGGTCATTGATGAGCTTGACCGAATCGACCTTGCCGTGACGCTCGAAGAGGCTCTTCACATCCTGCTCTGTTGCGTTGAAGGGGAGATTCCCCACGTAG
>JBDTUL010000005.1:0-39560 GCA_040007735.1 Gammaproteobacteria bacterium
AACTCCAACATGAGTTTCTCGCTCCGCTGCGAGAAGACCGGGCTCGAATACAACGGCACTTCGCTGAACTCGCTGTTCGCGCAGAGAATCAATGCCGTGCGGCCCTCGTTCCTGCAGATGATCTTCGACATCCTGCGCTTCAATCGCGAAGCGCCGCGCCTTCTGCTCTCGGAAGACAACACGCAGACGCTGGGCAACTATCTCGCCCTGCACGGCTACTCGGAGTCGTTCACTTCGCGTTATCTCGTGCCGATGGGCCGCGCCATCTGGTCCGCGAGTGAAGAGGCCATGCTCGCGTGGCCGGTGCGCTTCTTCGTGGACTTCTTCGAGCGTCACGGCTTTCTCTCGGTGAGCGATCGCCCGCAGTGGCGCGCCGTCAAAGGCGGTTCACGCGAGTACGCACGTAAGCTCACGGAGCCCTACCGCCATCGCATTCGTTTGCGAACGCGCGTTCAGAGCATCAAGCGTACGTCAGACGCCGTCATGCTGCGCACCGCGCGGGGCGACGTCGAGCGCTTCGACCACGTGTTCTTCGCGTGCCATAGCGACCAGGCCCTGGAAATTCTGGATAACCCAACTCCCGAAGAATCGGAAATTCTCAGCGCGTTTCCGTACCAGGCGAACGAAGTCGTGCTGCACACGGATACGAACATGCTCCCGCGCACGCCGCTTGCGCGCGCCGCGTGGAACTATCATTCGCTCGTAGATGACAAGGGCCCCGTCGCCCTCACCTACGATATGAACGTGCTGCAGACCCTGGTGAGCCCGGAAGTTTTCCTGGTCACGCTGAATCGCACGGCCGACATCGACCCCGCGCGTGTGCTCCACACAGCCACGATGCACCACCCCGTGTACACCCCTGGCGCCGTGGCCGCCCAGAAGCGCCGTCACGAGATCAGTGGCCGCAACCGAACGTTCTACTGTGGAGCCTATTGGCGCTACGGCTTCCATGAAGACGGTGTCGTCAGTGCCGACTGGGCCGTGAAGGATTTCAAAGTCGTCGCAGCTCGCGAGAACACCATGCGGGGCAAGCGGCCCGCGTGGGCCGTCGTCGGCTGACGGCCATGCAGAGCTGCCTGTATACGGGTTATGTGCGTCACCGCCGGATGGAGCCGACGGAGAATCGCTTCAAGTATCGCCTCTTCATGTCGTATCTCGATCTGGCAGAGCTGCCGGAGCTCTTCGATCGATACCTCCTCTGGTCGGCACGGCGCGCAGCGCCCGCCTGGTTTCGACGCGCGGATTTTCACGGCGACGCCTCACGGCCGCTGGATGAAGCAGTCCGCGAGCTCGTAGCCGGGCGCACGGGCGCGCGGCCGACCGGACCCATCAGGTTGCTCACCCACCTGCGCTACTTCGGCTATTCGTTCAATCCGGTCAGCTTCTACTACTGCTTCGATGGAGCAGGCGAGCGCGTCGAGACGATCGTCGCGGAGATCACAAACACACCATGGAAAGAAAGGCACGCGTATGTGCTCCCTGTGTCGTCCAGCGCCGCGAGCGGGGCTGCATGGCGCTTCCGGTTCGACAAGCAATTCCACGTTTCGCCCTTCATGCCGATGGACATGCGCTACGACTGGCGCTTCGGCGCACCGGGGAACGGACTGCACGTACATATGGAAAACTGGCGCGACGGGCGCACCGCGTTCGATGCAACGCTCAATCTAAAGCGCGAAGAAATCACCCGTGCTTCGCTGGCGCGCGCGCTGATTCATTTTCCGTTGGTAACCACACAGGTGGCCACACTCATTCACTGGCAGGCGCTGAAGTTATGGGCAAAACGTACCCCGCTGTTTACGCACCCGAACAAGCTTCCACCGCCGCCATCCAGTCCGCTGTCGAAAAACGTCTGAAGGAAATGGCCATGAGCAGCAGCAGACCGTCCATCATTCCGCTCGAGGGCAACCTGCCGCTAGCGAATGAACCCTCCCTGTTGGCGAAACTCGGGCGGAAACTTCTGCTCGGGCAGCTGGCCAATCTGCAGCATGGCAGCCTGCGGCTCGTGGAGCCGGAAGGCGAGCATCGCTTCGGCAAACGCACGGCCGATTGCGATCTCGGCGTCACCGTGTACGTGGAGCATCCGCAGTTCTTCGCGGACGTGGCGTTCGGCGGAACCGTCGGTTCCGGCGAGGCCTACATCCGTGGCCTGTGGCGCTGTGACGATCTCACCGCGCTCATTCGCATCTTCCTGCGCAACCGTGACCTGATGAATGGCATGGACAGCCGCTGGTCGCTGGTCAGCCGCCCGCTCCTGAAGCTGTTCCATGCGCTAAACCGCAACAGCAAGGAAGGCAGCGCGCGCAATATCACCGCGCACTACGACCTGGGCAACTCTCTGTACGAGCTGATGCTCGACGAGACCATGATGTATTCCTGCGCCATCTATCCACGCGCGGAAGCCTCGCTGCACGAAGCGCAGGTGGCGAAGCTGGATGCCGTTTGCCAGAAGCTTGCGCTCACGGCGCAGGATCACCTGGTGGAGATCGGCACCGGCTGGGGCGGCCTTGCCATTCACGCCGCCACCAACTACGGCTGCCGGGTCACCACTACCACCATTTCCCGCGAGCAGCACGACTACGCGCGCGCGAAGATCGATCGGCTGGGCCTGACCAACCGCATCACACTGCTGTTCCAGGACTACCGCGATCTCACCGGCCAGTACGACAAGCTCGTCTCTATCGAGATGGTCGAGGCCGTCGGCGCGGATTTCCTCGAAACCTATCTTGCGAAGTGCTCGTCGCTGCTGAAGCCAAGCGGCTCGATGCTGCTGCAGGCGATCACCATCCAGGACCAGAACTACGAGCAGGCGCTCAAGTCGGTGGACTACATCCAGCGCTTCATTTTCCCGGGCAGTTTCATCCCCTCCATCACCGCGATCACGAAGGCCGTGTGCCAGGCCACGGACATGAAGATTGCGCATCTGGAGGACATCGGCCCTCACTACGCCACCACGCTGCGCGCGTGGCGCGAGCGGTTCTTCGCCAACCTGCCGGCCGTGCGCAAGCTCGGGCTGACGGACAGCTTCGTGCGCCTCTGGGAGTTCTACCTGTGCTACTGCGAAGGGGGCTTCACCGAGCGCGCGCTCGGCGACGTCCACATGCTGCTCGCGAAGCCGGATTGCCGGCGGGCACCGATCTGCGCATGCGCCTGATCCAGGTGCGGGAAGTCGGGAGCGGCGCATGAGATGGGGCTTGGCGAATCGCGCAGTTCGCCGGGCCTGAACCTCCATTTCGCCGCCGCTCCCGGCTAATTCGTCCGGGGCACAGGTAAACTACCGGCATGGACGCAAGAGTTTTACGGTCCCGCCTGGGCGAACTGCTCGGCCCCGACAGCCTTCTCACCGTCAGCACGGACATGGAGCCGTACCTGACCGACCACCGCGGGCTCTATCACGGGCGCACGCCCGCGGTCGTCATGCCCAAAACCGTCGACCAGGTGTCGAAGCTCCTCTCGTTCTGCCACGAGCACCTGGTGTCCGTGGTGCCTCACGGAGGTAACACGAGCTACTGCGGTGGCGCCACGCCGGATGAATCCGGCAACCAGATCGTGTTGTCGCTGCGAAAGCTGAATCGGATTCGTGCGGTGGATCCGCTCAACTGGTCCATGGTTGCGGAAGCCGGCTGCATTCTCGCGGAAGTGCAGCGGGCGGCGGATGCGGCGGATCGCTTTTTTCCATTGAGCCTCGGCGCGGAAGGCAGCTGCCAGATCGGCGGCAATCTCTCGACCAATGCGGGCGGCACCAACGTCGTTCGCTACGGCATGATGCGAGACCAGGTGCTCGGGCTCGAAGTGGTGCTCGCAGACGGCCGCGTGCTCTCCACCCTGAACGCGCTTCGCAAGGACAACACCGGTTACGACATCAAGTCGATGTTCCTCGGCGCCGAAGGCACTCTCGGCGTCATCACGGCGGCGAGCCTCAAGTTGTATCCAAAGGTGCGGTCGAGCGCCACAGCGTTCATCGCCGTGCCGGATGTGAACGCTGCCGTGGCGCTGCTGGCGGAGTTTCGCGAGGAGAGCGGCGATTGCGTCAGCTCGTTCGAGCTCATTCCGCGCATCGGCATCGACCTCACGATGATCCACATCGACGGCATCACCGATCCGCTTGACGAGCAGTATCAGTGGTACGTGCTGTGCGAGCTCACATCGTCGCGATTCGTTGATTCGCTGGATTCCGTGCTCGAAGGCACGCTCGCCGGCGCACTCGAACGCAAAGTGGTGCTGGATGCGGCCATCGCCAAGAACGAAGCGGAACGCGAAGGCTTCTGGCGCTTGCGCGAAAGCATTCCCGAAGCTCAAGCCCGCGATGGCGCCAGCCTCAAGCACGATGTGTCGCTTCCCATCAGCGTGCTGCCGGAATTCGTGGAACGCGCCTCGGCCTGGGTTGCCGCGAACGTGCCGGAAGCACGGCTCGTGGCCTATGGCCACGTGGGCGATGGCAACCTGCACTTCAATCTGAACCAGGCGCCGGACACGAGCCACGAGGCGTTCCTGGCGCGAGAGCCGGAGACCAGGCGCGCCATACACGACCTGGTTCGCGAGTTCGGCGGCAGCTTCAGCGCCGAGCACGGCATCGGCCGTCTCAAGGTGGACGAGCTGGAACGCTACGCGCCGCCGGTCGAGCTCGACCTCATGCGCGCGGTCAAGCGCGCGTTCGATCCCAACGGCATCCTCAACCCCGGCAAGATTTTCCGCGACGGCACGGTCTGAGGCGCCGTCGGTGTGCAGGCCCGAGGCCCGCGCGTATGATGCCGCCGGCTTTTACGCAGGCGCCCTGTCTGCGCGTGGAGATACATAATGTCGAGATGCCGGCTTGCCCTCGCAGCGTTCATGGTCTCCGCGTGTCTCACCGCGTGCGGTAAGCACGAAGAAGCGGCAAAAGCCGCGCCGCCAGTCGATGCCAACACTCCCGCTCCACGCGTCGAAGGCTCGCCGCAGATCGTCACGTCGGCGGATGGCGTTCATATCGAATATCACGTGTATGGCAGCGGCGACCCCGCCGTCATCCTGGTTCATGGCTGGTCTTGCGACGGCAACTACTGGAGCGCGCAGCTCAAAGACCTCAAGGCGAAGTACACCCTCGTGACGGTGGATCTGGCGGGCCACGGCGCATCCGGCAGCAATCGCACGGACTGGTCCATGGGCAACTTCGGTGAAGACGTAGCGGCGGTCGCGCGGCAGCTGCAGAACTCGAAGATCGTACTGGTCGGCCACTCCATGGGTGCGCCGGTGGCGCTCGAAGCTTCGCGGCGTATCGGCGATCGCGTCGTCGGCATCATTGCCGTGGATTCATTGAAGACTGTGGGCCAGCCGCCCGTATCGGAACCGCAGATCCAGCTGCGGCTGAAACCGTTCCGCGAGAATTTCATCGGGCACACGCGCGAGTTCGTCACGAGCAGCTTCTTCCAGCCCGGCGCGAACCCCGCGTTCGTGCAGAAGGTAGCCTACGACATGTCGCTGGAGCCGCCGGATATCGGCATCGCCGCCATGGAATCCATCTCGCGTATGGACTTCGCGAAGCTCCTGCCTGAAATCCACGTGCCCATCGTCGCCATCAATTCGGACCTCGGCCCGAAGGTGGATGAAGCGCGTATTCGCAAATCGATTCCGGGATTCCGCGCAACGACGCTCGAGCACACCGGGCACTTCCTGATGATGGAAGCGCCCGATCGCTTCAACCCGCTGCTGATCAAAGAGATCGATGCGATGGCGAGCCGTTGACGCGGCGGCGTCGATAAACCTCGTGCTTTATTCTTAGCCGCCCAGCGATTTAGGGCTTCTCAAGAGGCCAACTCCGCAGTCTCGGGAACAAGCGGCCCACACCGCACACTCATCCACCCAAGATCAATTTCAATCTGCCGCGCTTCGAGCTCAGTCCAGGCAGAGGCGACCGGTTCCGGTGAGACCGGCTCTTGCAGCAATAAAATAAGCGCATCCCGGTCGCCCGCGAACGGCCAGTCCTCACTATGCAGGGCGAGCTCGAACTTGCGGCCATCGGGTGCCGTGAAGCGCGCGCGGCCGCCCTGGTCGTGCAGATCCAGCTTTGCGATCTCGCGCAGGTCGGAGGCTTTTCCAGTGCCGGACCACTCGACGCGACACGTGAACAGGCGCGCTTCATTCGGCTCGAACCAGTTGTAGCCCATCACTTCTTCGACGAGCTGGTCGCCCGCTTCACTCAGCAGGCGGCGGCGATACCAGTACAGGTCGCTACCGATGACGACGCTGTAGTCGACATAGAGATCGGAGCCGTTCGCGCTGTCGTGGCAATCGAGTCCCGTGGTGCCGCCGCGAAACTGGTCGCCTTCCTGGTGAAGCACCAGGTCACACCCGTCCGTCGTTTCGAGGTCACTTGCCTTCAGCGCCGCGAGCAGGCGCCCACTGCGATTGAGCTGCCGCCAGCGTTCGGAATCCTTGAAGAGGTAAGGACGCACGCGGACGCGGCGCGCGTCGACCGAATCCGGCTCCACTTTCAACAGCAGCTGGCGGCGAAGCGCGCCCGGCTGGTCGTGCAGGAACTCTTCCAGGTATAGAACGCGCAAACCAAGCCACGGCACCTGCACGCGCGCAACCACGGTTCGTACGCGCAAGCCGTCCTGGTCTGTGAACGTTGCCGGGCCACTCTCCGGCGACACGACGACCTGCTCGTTCGAATCCCGCACGCCGGGCCACACTTGCACCAGCTGATCCGCCGCCGAGAGTTCGCCCGTGCGCGTCGCCGAGGCAGATTCGGGCGACACGGTGGCGCCGAGAGTGAGCAGGAGAGGAAAGAAAATAACTGCGCGCAGGTGCATGAACTGCACGCACGCGTGGCGCGCGGTTAGATGCGCCGATGAACCTGCGCGGCTCACTGCGCCTCAAGCGCCGGCCACGCGGACCAGCCCTTCCTGCGCCGTGCTGGCAACGAGGCGGCCGTCGCGTGAGAACACGCTGCCGCGGCCGAACCCGCGCGCGCCCGACGCGCTGGGGCTGTCGAGCGCGTACAGCAGCCAGTCGTCCACGCGCAGCGAGCGGTGAAACCACATGGCGTGGTCGATGCTCGCCATGATGACCTTGCTGCTAAGGAACGACATGCCGTGCGGCAAAGTCGACGTGTCGAGCAGGTAATAATCGGAGACATAGGCGAGCAGCCGCCGGTGCAGCGACTCGTCATCGGGAATGGCGCCGCAACTTCGCAGCCAGACCTGACGCAACGGCTCGGACTTTTGCGGCTCGAACGGGTTCACCGCCTGCACCATGCGAAATTCGAACGGCCGCGGGCTCTCGATGAAGCGCCGGATGCGCTCCGGAAATCGCTCGGCCATCGGCCGTAGCGCCTCGATCATGTCCGGCAGCTCTTCCGGAGGCGGCACCTGCGGCATCTCTATCTGATGCTCGAGGCCTTGCTGCACCTCCTGGAAAGAGGCCGTCATGTTGAAAATCTGCTCGCCATGCTGAATGGCGATGACGCGGCGGTTCGAGAAACTCTGGCCGTCGCGGCTGCGATCCACTTCGTAGACGATGGGCGCGTTGAAATCGCCCCGGCGCAGAAAGTATGCGTGCAGGGAGTGCACGATGCGCCCTTCCACGGTACGCGACGCCGCGGTCAGGGCCTGGCCCAGCACCTGACCGCCGAACACCTGCGCGCTGCCGATGTCGCGGCTTTCGCCGCGAAACAGATTCACCTCGAGCGGTTCGAGCTCGAGCAGGGCCAGAAGATCGGACGTCTGCGATTCAGGCAACCGCGCTGATCCTCAACCGAACTTGAGCGTGCCCTTCATGAGCGCGCTGTGGCCAGGGAACGTGCACAGGAACGTGTACGACTCACCTGCCTTCAGTGCGGACGTCGGGAACGTGACGCTCGAGGACTGACCACCGCCCACCACCTTCGTGTGTGCAATGACGCGCTTGTCGCCGGCCTTGATGTAGTCGGCAGGCAGGCCCGCAGACAGACCATCGTTCGCCACGGCGTTCATGTCCGGGGTTTTCACCAGCGTCCAGTTGTGGCCCATCGAGGCAGCGGGCAGCTTGCCCGTGTGCTTCAACGTGACTTCGACGCTGGTGCAATCCTTCGCAACCACGAGCTCTTTCTTGTCGTACTGCATGAGATCGTTGCCCGCGATCTCGAGCTTGCACACTTTATCCGCGGCCTGCGCGGGAGCGGTGAAGAGCAAGGCATTGGCGCCGATGACGGCGGCGGCCAGCAGTGTGTTACGCATCAATTTCATCTGGATCTCCTTGCGGGTTGTCTGGAGCCTGACTGACAGGCCCCTTAGGATTCCACGACACCGAGCCGCTTCTGCATGACCGGGCTCGTCGTCGTGTACTGGAGGAACTGTTTCTTCTGCGGATAGAGGTGATGCTGGATAGCGAAGGCCGCCAGCGCTGCTTCATGGAAGCCGGACAGGATCAGCTTCTTCTTGCCCGGATAGGTGTTGATGTCGCCCACCGCGAAGATGCCGGGCACGCTCGTCTGGAATTTCTCAGTATCGACCTTCAGTGCTTTCTTCTCGAGCTCGAGGCCCCACTCGGCGATCGGACCGAGCTTGGGGTGCAGGCCGAAGAACACGAGCACATGGTCGCTGTCGAGCGGAACGACGACGCCCTCGGAATTCTTGACGTTCACGCCGCGGAACGCGCCGCCTTCGATGAGCAGGGAATGCGCGATGCCTTCCACGTATCGAATGCGACCGCTGGCTTCGAGCTCGCGCATGCGCGCAACGGAGGCTGGCGCGCCGCGAAATTCCGGACGACGGTGCACGAGCGCGAGACTTGCAGCCCGGGGGGCGAGCTCGATGGCCCAGTCGAGCGCGGAGTCTCCGCCGCCGAACACCACGAGGCGCTTGCCATTGAGCAGATGCGAATCGCGCACGCGATAGCGGATGTGGGTTCCCTCGAACGCATCCGCGCCCTCGACGCCGATGCGCCGTGGCTGGAAAGACCCGACGCCGCCCGCAATGACGACGGTGCCCGTATTGAATGTCGTGCCGGTGGCCGTGCGCACATGAAACCGTCCGTCTTCACGCTTCGCGAGCTCGGTGACTTCCTGCCCCAGGTGGAATTCCGGGTGAAAGGGCTTGATCTGCTGCATGAGCCGATCCACCAGCTCCTGCGCCCCGCAAACCGGGAGCGCCGGAATGTCGTAGATGGGCTTTTCCGGGTACAGCTCGGTGCACTGACCGCCCGGGTGGGCGAGCGAATCCACCAGATGCGCCTTGATGCCCAGCAGGCCCAGCTCGAAAACCTGAAACAGGCCGCAGGGGCCGGCTCCGACAATGACGACCTCTGTTTCGATGGTGCCCGAGGAGACGGCAGGGATGGCTTGGCTCAAGGATAGACTTACGCTTTCGAAAAGGACGGGGATTATAGTACGTCCCGCGGCTGTCGCCTGCCGCGAGCGAGGGGGCATCGAAAAACATGATGAAGCTGAACGTGAACGGCAAAGACGTGCAGGTGGATGTCGAATCTGACACACCCCTGCTGTGGGTGCTGCGAGACACACTCGGGCTCACAGGAACGAAATTCGGCTGTGGCGTGGCTCTTTGCGGGGCCTGCACCGTGCACCTCAACGGCGCCCCCACGCGCTCCTGCGTCACACCGGTCAGTGCGGTCGGTGAGCAGAAAATCACTACCATCGAGGGCCTCGCGCCCGACCACAGCCACCCCGTTCAGAAAGCCTGGCTCGAGCTGGACGTCCCTCAATGTGGGTATTGTCAGTCTGGGCAGATCATGTCGGCGGCGGCCCTGCTGGCCGAGAAAGCCACGCCCACCAACGAGGACATCGACAGCGCCATGGCCGGCAACATCTGCCGCTGCGGCACCTATCAGCGCATCCGGGCCGCCATTCATCGCGCGGCGGAGCTGAAAGGGGAAGCCAAATGAGCCTCGCCCGACGCGATTTCCTGAAGAATTCCGCCATCATCTCCGGCGGTCTGGTCATTGCCCTCACCCTGCCCGGCTGCAGCAAGCCGCATGGCGCTGGCGGCGATGCCAGCAAGACCTTCGACGCCAACGCCTGGCTGCGCATCGGCGGCGACAACACCATCACGTTCTTCTGCGACCGCTCCGAGATGGGCCAGGGTGTGTACACCTCGCTCACAATGCTCGTCGCGGAAGAGCTGGGCGTGGCGCTCAATCGCATCAAGGTCGAGTTCGCGCCCCCCGGCGAGGTCTACATCAACAAGTTGCTCGGCACGCAGATCACCGGTGGCAGCACCAGCGTTCGCGATGCGTGGGACAAACTTCGCACCGCCGGCGCGCAGGCCCGCACCCTGCTCGTGATGGCCGCCGCCAAGGAGTGGGGCGTGCAGGCCAATTCCTGCCGCGTGGAAGAAGACGCCACCATCGTTTCCCCGCACGGCAAGCGCGTCACCTTCGGGGAGATGGCGGACGCCGCTTCGAAACTTCCCGCGCTCACGGGCAAGATGGCGTTGAAGGATTCGAGCACCTTCAAGCTCATCGGCACGTCAGCGAAGCGTCTCGACACGCCGATGAAGGTGAATGGCACGGCCCAATACGGCATCGATACGCGGCTGCCGGACATGCTTTACGCCGCGCTGGCCCAATGCCCAACGCTTGGCGGCTCGGTGAAGAGTTTCGATGACAGTGCCGCGAAGACCATGCCCGGCTACAAGGCCACAGTGCAGACGGTGTCAGGTGTCGTCATCGTTGCGGATTCGTGGTGGCGCGCGCGCAAGGCGCGCGACGCACTCAAGATCGAATGGGATGCAGGCCCTAACGCCCAACTGAACGACGCAGCCATTCTGCGTGGGCTGCAAAAGGCGGCGCCCGGCGAAGGGAAAGTCGCGCGTAAGGAGGGTGACGTTGCGGCTGCCATGAAGTCCGCCGCGCGCACCATCACTCGCGAATATCAGCTGCCGCTGCTGGCGCACGCCACACTCGAGCCGCAGAACTGTACGGCGGACGTGCGCGGGGACCATTGCGACATCTATGTCCCGACGCAGATTCAGATCGTTGCACAGGCCGCCGCCGCACAGGCCGCAGGCCTGAAGCCCGAGCAGGTGAGCGTGCACACCACGTTCCTCGGCGGAGGGTTCGGACGTCGCCTGGAAGTGGACTTTATCCCGGCGGCCGTCGAAGCGTCGAAAGCTGTGGGCAAGCCGGTGAAGCTGTTGTGGACGCGTGAAGACGACACGACGCACGACACCTATCGCCCACCCGCGTGCGACACGGTGAGTGCCGCCCTCGACAAGGAAGGCAAGGTCACTGCGTTCAAGCTGCACCTGGTCGGCCCCTCCATCACCGCGCGTATGTCGCCGGCTGTGGTCGAGAAAATGATCGATCCGTTTGCGATCGAGGGTGCGGCCAACTATCCCTATGAAATTCCGAACGTGCAGGTGGACTACCTGCAGCACGAGATCGGAATCAACGTCGGCTACATGCGCTCGGTGAGCCACGCGCTCAACTGCTTCGTCGTCGAGAGCTTCATGGATGAGCTCGCCCTCGATGCGAAGAAAGACCCCGTCGAGTTCCGCCTGGGGCTGCTCGAGAAACAGCCGCGCTATCGCGAAGTGCTGAAGCTCGCCACTCGCGAGGCCCGGTACGGCTCTGCGCCCAAGGGCCATTTCCACGGCATTGCGCTGATGGAAGGCTATGGCACCTACATGGCGCAGGTCGCCGAGATTTCGCTGGGTCAAGACGGCAAGGTAAAGGTCCATCGCATCGTCTGCGCGGTGGATTGCGGCCAGACCGTGAATCCCGATACGGTGCTCGCGCAGGTGGAAGGCTCCATCGTTTTCGGCCTCACCTCAACGCTGTGGGGCGAGATCAACCTCCAGAACGGCAAGGTCCAGCAAACGAGCTTCGACACGTACCGCATGCTCCGCATGCCGGAAGTGCCGCGCATCGATACCTTTCTCGTGCAGTCGTCCGAAGCGCCTGGCGGCATCGGCGAGCCGGCGGTCGCGCTCGTTGCACCCGCGGTCTGCAATGCCATCTGTGCCGCAACGGGCCGTCGCTTGCGGTCGCTGCCTCTTACACGTCACAAGCTCGCCTGAGGCGAGCCGCACTTTTCAGGGAGATTCGCTTGAGCTCGAACGCTGACCTTCACGCCCGTCGCATCGCCGCCATTCCGCGCGGCGTCGGCAATTCACTGGCCGTCTACGCGGAACGTGCGTTGAACGCGGAACTGTGGGATGTGGAAGGCAAGCGCTACATCGACTTCGCGAGCGGCATCTCTGTGGTCAACACGGGTCACGTGCATCCGAAGGTGAAGGCGGCCGTCGCGAAGCAGCTGGAAAAGCTCATGCATGGCTGCTTTCAGGTGACTCCGTACGAGAGCTACGTGGAGCTGGCGGAGCGACTGAATGCGTTGATGCCCGGCGCCTCGCCGAAGAAGACCATTTTCCTGACCACGGGCGCCGAAGCGGTCGAGAACGCTATCAAGCTCGCGCGTTTTCACACCAAGCGCTCTGCCGTCATCGCGTTCACCGGCGGGTTTCATGGGCGCACGCTTGCGTGCATCAGCCTCACCGGCAAAGTGCAGCCGTACAAGGCGGGCTTCGGGCCGATGCTGCCCGAGGTTTATCACCTGCCCTACCCGATGGCGTATCACGGCGTCACCGTCGAGCATTCTTTGGACGCGCTCCACCAGTTGTTCAAGGCAACCGTGGATCCGGCGCGGGTCGCCGCCATCATCATCGAGCCGGTGCTCGGCGAAGGCGGCTTCTACGCCGCGCCGGCGGAATTGATGCGCAAGCTGCGCGCCTTGTGCGACCAGCACGGCATCGTGTTCATAGCCGACGAGATTCAGGCGGGGTTCGGGCGCACCGGCAAGATGTTCGCCATCGAGCACTCGGGCGTCGAGCCGGACCTCATGACCGTCGCCAAGAGCGTGGCGGGCGGTGTGCCGCTGTCCGCGGTCATCGGCAAGGCCGACATCATGGATTCCCCGGCGGTCGGTGGGCTGGGCGGCACCTTTGCCGGCTCGCCGCTGGCCTGCGCCGCGGGGCTCGCCGTGCTCGATGTCATGAAGGAAGAAAAGCTGCTGGAGCGCGCCCAGCAGGTAGGCCATTTCATGACCTCACGCTTGAAAGGGCTTCAGGCGCGCTTTCCGTGCATCGGGGATGTGCGCGGGCTGGGCGCCATGGTGGCCCTCGAACTCGTGAAGAATCGCCGGGCGGATTCGCCGGACGCCGACCTGGCCAAGGCCCTGGTTCAGGCCGCCGGCCGCCGTGGGCTGATCATCCTGGCCTGCGGTATGTACGGAAATGTCATTCGCTTCCTCGCCCCGCTGACGATTTCGGATGCGCTGGCGAAGGAGGGGCTGAACCTGTTCGAGCAGGCCCTGGGTGAGGTGGTGCAGGCTGCCAGTGAGGGCAAATCGGCCGCGACGGGCTGAGGAGATCTTTCTGTCAGCCGCCCGGTGATTGGGCTTCCGGCCACGGCCCCGCCGATCAAGAAGGCCCTCGATCGCCGGGCGGCTGAAGAGGAATCCGAATCCCTCGCGCCGGGGCGGAGCCCAATCGGCTAAGCACGACCTGCATTCGCATCCGTCGGCGTGTGGAAATACTCGCTTTCGGCCGCGAGCTGCTCAACCAGCTTCTTGAGCTCCGCCATGCGCCCTTCCGCAGTACTGATGGGCATGCAGTCCTGGCACCGCGGATCGCCGCAAGGCTGCCGGGAATAAAGCCAGTACTGAAGCGCGCCGGCGAGCAGGCCGTCCGCGATATCCCACAGGTCCGCGTCCTTGTCGCGGTCCGCCAGCCGATTGCCGAGGTCGACGGCTTTCGTGAAGGCCGAGTCGAACGTGTCCGCGATTTCTGTCATGGCCCTAGTATAAGCCATGATTCGGCCATTCCGGCTTCAAAGACCGCCCCGGGCCGCTGACTGCCGGACCATCGCGAAGGTCGCGCCCGCGCCCCCCGACCATCGCAGCTGCCGAATCGCGTCAGGTCAAACACCCACGGGCTCATCGCAGCCGCCCGACCGTGCCGGACCAAATACCTGCCGACCCGTAACGCCCATGAAAGCCAACACTTCCCAGCCGCCAGGCGCCTGAGGGCTCGTTGTCTTCAGCCGCCCGGCGATTGAGCGCTTCCGCTCTAGCGAAATTCAGCTAGAAAACCCGCACATTCACCACTCACGTCACACACAAACACGTGTGCACGTGTAATTACTACCCTGTTGCGAACACCAACCCAATCGCGACGTATTTAGTCAGATAAAAGCCCGCCCGAACGCCCCCACTTCTGCGATGCCGGCCACGGAAGCAATGTGGCTCGCGCCTCATGATTCGGATTCCGGGAATACGCCGCTACATGTGCTGGATGCACTTTCGCAGACAGCTTATGTCTTATGCAGGAACCCTTAGTGCAACAGCTTGAGTCGGCCTCCATCGGCCGGCGCCCCACGCGTGCCAGCGACGGTCGCAGACCGTTCAAGTTAGGCATCGGCGGGCGTCTTGCATTGGGACTTGCCGCGGTTGCCGGCGTCATTCTGATCGGCCACTCACTTGCCACGGAGACCACACGCAAAGCTGTGGCAGCCGTGCGCAGCATGCAACTGGATCACGAGCCGGTTGCACGTCGCGCCGGCGCAGTGGTCGAGAAACTCGTGGGCTATGACCGCACCGTTTCCGACTACGTGCAGGCCGCGCGCAAACCCGACCTCGCCTCTATCACGAGCGCACGCGCAGGCCTCGATACCGCGATGGCCGCATACTTCGAGGGCGAGCCGGCGCCGGCAGCCACTCAAGCGACCACTGAGCTGCGAATCCACATGGCGGGTCACGTGTCCCGCGGCAAGGCACTTGCCGAACAGGCCAATCAACGAGTGGAGTGGGTCACGCGCCGCTACACGCTGCTGGATGGATTGCAGCATCGGGTGGTCTCCGCAGGTGGCACAGGCGTCGGTGTAGATCAGGATCAAGTGTTCGCGCGACGCTCGCTGGCTGAGCTCGCGACGGCGGTGAATGCCCTGCGCGGCTTCGGCGGCACCGGATCGGGCGCACGCGAGGAAAAAGAGTTCGGCACGGTGCTGGCTCGGCACACCGCGGAGTTTGCTCGCTCACCTGGCCGCGCCTGGCTCGATCTCGTTCAGGAAGACTTCAAGAGCGTGGTCCGCCTGCGTAACTCGATCGAGCGCTTCGACGCCACGAATGGCCCGGCGCGGCAGGAGTTCCTGGACGAAGGCATCGCGCTGGTCGTGATGGCGCTGAAAGAACTGCAAGCGCCCGCGCGCCTCGGGCTCCTGGTGGCTGCCGAGAACGCCGCCGCTTCCGCGGAAGAAGCCGAGCAAACACTCGCTCATACCGGCATGGCCGTGCTGGCCGTAGTGTTTGTCGTCTCTATCGTGATGATGCTCAGCATTGCCGTGCCAGTGCGGCGGCTCACCGCGGTCACTCGCCAGCTCGCGAGCGGCAATCGGGAAGCGCGTGCGCCTCGCGGCGGCTCCGCTGAAATCGATGCACTGGCGGAATCCGTGAACGCCATGGCAGACCAGGTGGTCAACGCGGAAACGGAGTTGCGCGCCCATCAGGCCGAACTCGAGCAGCACGTCGCCGAGCGCACGCGGCAGCTGCATCACCTGGCGCATCACGACCCGCTCACCCAGCTTCCGAACCGACGGCAACTTTCCTCACGACTCGCTGGCGCCCTCACTCGTGCCGGCTCCACCGGCCAGAAACTGGCCCTGCTGTTCGTGGATCTCGATAACTTCAAATCGATCAACGACACGCTGGGACACAACTTCGGCGACCGTGTCCTGCAGCTGGTGGCGGAGCGCCTGAGAACAGCGGCCGGTCCGCGCTCACTGCTTGCCCGGCTCGGCGGCGACGAGTTCACCGTGCTCATCGAAGACGTGAAGACGCACGAAGAAGTTCTCGAGCGCGCAAACGAGATTGTCTCTGCACTTCAGCAGCCGCTGTCTATCAAAGGCCGCGTGCTTTCAACAAGTGCCAGTGTCGGTGCAAGCATCTACCCTGAACACGCCTCCGACGCAGACGCGCTGCTACGAGCCGCAGACGTCGCGCTCTTCCGCGCGAAGGAGCTGGGTCGCAATCGTTGCGCGCTGTATCGGCCGTCGCTGTACGACGCCGCCGCTCAGCGTTTCCGTCTCGAGCAATCCTTGCGGCGCGCGGTGGAAGCCGGCGACCTGATGCTGATGTATCAGCCGCAGATCGCGCTGCATACGTTGGAGCCCGTCGGTGTGGAAGCGCTGCTCCGCTGGCGGAAACCCGATGGCCGCATAGCGACCGCCACCGAATTCATTCACATCGCCGAGAAGACCGGCCTGATGCACGAGCTCACGGAGTGGGTGCTCCGCGCGGCCACGTCAGCGGTCGCCTCGTGGCGGGCGCAGGGCTGGACGCGCGCGACGGTGGCCATCAACGTCTCGCCTCAGCAGCTTTTCGAAGGCTCGTTCCCCGATCACGTGAAGAAGGCGCTCGAAGTCACGGGCCTCCCGCCCAGCGCGCTGGAGCTGGAGCTCACCGAAATGGTGTTCCAGACCGGCAGCTCGACCATCGATGCGCTCACGAAGCTGCGCGCCATGGGCGTGGCCATCGCACTGGATGACTTCGGCATCGGGTATTCCTCCCTCACGTCGCTGGAACAGTTGCCCATCACTCGCGTGAAGCTCGATCGCATGCTCGTCGAATCGGTGGATTCGAGCCCGCGATCCGCAGCCATCGCGCGCTCCATCATCGCGCTCTGCCATGGCCTGGGCCTGCAGGTGGTGGCGGAAGGCGTGGAACGGGCGCCGCAACTCGAATTCCTCTCCCGGTGCGGGCCGCTGGGCGTGCAGGGTTACCTGCTTGCGCATCCGGTGCTCGGCGACCAGGTGCCGACTGAAGTGGCCGCTGCCGCGGGCCGCGCGCGGCGCCTGCTCGAAGAGGCCGCCGAGCGCGGCGATTCCGAGAATCCCGACCAGGCCTCGCTGGTGTTTGTCGACGCTCACGCACGACGGCTGCGCAGTTGAGTCCCGTCGATTAAGATGCCGCGCCCGCGGCAATCCGTGCGGGCGGCTCTTTTCGGGGGACGAACGATGCGACCGCTGCGACTCCGTGCTGTCATCGGAATACTTTTCGGTGTCGTGATCAGTGGAATGGGCTGGAACTCCGCGCAAGCGGCGCCCACGTTACCCGAGCTGCAGAAAATGAGCGCCCGCTACGCGCCGGTGGACGTGCGCGTGGATCTGTCGCAGCTACCGGAGAACGAGCGTCAGGCGCTCGCGAAGATAATCCAGGCCGCAAAGATCGTGGATGCGCTGTTCCTGAGGCAACGCTCACCCAACACTGAAACCTGGCTGCTGGATCTGCAGAACGACCGCACGCCGCTCGGAAGTGCGCGCCTCGACTACTTCCTGCTCAACAAGGGCCCGTGGTCGCAGCTCGAGGAAAACCACTCGTTCCTGCCGGGCATCGGCACGAAGCCGCAACAGGGGAATTTCTATCCGGCCGACGCCACCCGCGCGGAAGTCGAAACGTGGATGAAGTCGCTCTCGAAAGAAGATCACGAAACGGCCACGGGGTTCTTCACAACCATTCGTCGCACGCCGCAAGGCAAGCTGACCAGTGTGCCGTACTCGCTCGAGTATCAGGGCGAGGTAATGGAAATGGCCCGGCTGTTGCGCGAAGCCGCAGCCTTGACCAAACAACCCACGCTGAAGTCGTTTCTCGAGAAGCGCGCCGCGGATTTCGTCAAGAACGACTACTACGAAGGCGATGTCGCCTGGATGGAGCTGGACTCCACCATCGAGCCGACTATCGGCCCGTACGAGGTGTACGAAGACGAGTGGTTCAACTTCAAGGCGTCCTTCGAAGCCTTCATCACGGTGACGGATGCGGAAGAGACCAGGAGGCTTGCGCGCTTCAGCGCCGAGTTGCAGGAGCTGGAGAGCCACCTGCCCATTGATCCCAAATATCGCCGCCCCAAACTGGGTGGGCTCTCACCGATTCGCGTGGTCAACGTGGTTTACAACGCTGGCGATGGCAATCACGGTGTGCAGACAGCCGCATTCAATTTGCCGAACGACGAGCGTGTGGTCACTGCCAAGGGCTCCAAGCGCACGTTGCTCAAGAATTTTCAGCAGGCGAAATTCGACAAGGTGCTCGTGCCGATTGCAGCGGTTGCGTTGTCGCCGGCAGACCGGGCGCAGGTCGCGTTCGAGCCTTTCTTCACGCATATCCTGATGCATGAGTTGATGCATGGCCTGGGACCGCAGACCATTCGCCTGGAGGGGCGCGAGACCACCGTGCGCCAGGAACTCAAGGAACTGAACGGCCCGCTGGAGGAAGCCAAGGCCGATGTCTCCGGGTTGTGGGCGCTTCAATACCTCATGGATAAAGGCGTGCTCGACAAGAAGCAGGAACGTTCGATGTATCTCACGTTCCTCGCGTCCACCTTCCGCACGCTGCGATTCGGCCTCACCGCCGCACATGCGAAGGGAATGTGCCTCCAGGTGAACAACCTGTTCGAGCACGGCGCCATTCGCGTGGGCGCGGACGGCACCTTTTCGCTGGATGTGCCGAAGGCGAAGAAAGCTGTCGCCGATCTCACGCACGACATCATGATGCTGCAGGCTCATGGCGACTACGCGGCCGTGCAAGCGCTCATGAAGCGCATGGTGACGATCCGCCCTGAGGTTCAACGCGTGCTCGATCGCCTCAACGATGTGCCGGTCGACATCGCGCCTCACCTGGTCACGGCCGAGGAGCTGACGCGTCAATGAACATCGTACTCTCCGCTTTGGAGGCGCGAGTCATTGGCAGCCTCATCGAAAAGCACATCACCACTCCGGATCAGTATCCGTTGTCGTTGAATGCTCTGGTGAACGCCTGCAATCAGAAGAGCAATCGCGACCCGATGATGGATCTCGACGAGCCGACCGTTCAGCGCGTGCTCGACGACCTGGGGCGCAAGCACTTCGTGATGGAGAAGTCCGGGTTCGGCAGCCGCGTGCCGAAGTATCAACACCGGTTCTGCAACACTGAGTACGGCACGTTGAAACTGTCGTCGCAGGAACTTGCCATCGTGTGCGAGTTGCTCTTGCGTGGGCCGCAGACACCCGGCGAGCTGCGCACACGCGCCAGCCGCATGGCGCCTATCGCCGATGGCGGCGAGTCGGAAAAGATTCTGGAAGGGTTGCGCACGCGTGAGGATGGGCCGTTCGTTGCGCGCCTGCCCCGCGAGCCCGGCCGGCGCGATTCACGCTACGCGCATCTGTTCAGTGGGCCCGTCACTGAGGCGCCGGCGGATGAGGAGCCCTACGTTCCGGCTGCATCGGCTTCCTCCTCAAGTGCTACAGCCTCCTCGTCATACAGCACCTCGTCGACAGCCTCCACGGCTTCCCGGCTAGAGCACCTCGAACAGGAAGTGCGCGACCTCCGTCAAGAACTCGCCAGCATCAAGCAGCAGCTCGGGATCTGACTCTCTCCCGCAGCGCGGGCATTTCTGCGCGTTCGCACCAGGTAAGCCCATTCAAGGCTTGCTCGCGCTCGTGCCAAATCGTATCCTATGGGATACGACGAATGGCTCACCGACGTTCGGGAGACGCAGGAATACACCCGGTGGTTCGCGAGTTTGCGCGACCGCAAGGTGCGCGCGCGAATCGAAATGCGCATCTATCGGCTGGGGCTCGGCAACCCGGGAGACGTTCGCAGCGTAGGTGGCGGCGTAAGCGAATTGCGCATTCACTTCGGACCGGGCTACCGCGTCTATTTCAGGCAGCAGGGCTGTGAGGTCGTCATTCTGCTCGCGGGCGGAGACAAGAACACACAGCAGGCGGACATCAGAAAGGCTCGCGTGCTGGCCACGCAAATCTAGAGAACCAACATGGTAAGAGCAAAGACCCGCATCAAGACTCGCCCCTGGGATCCAGCGGAGCACATGAAGACAGACGAGGACCGCGCCGCGTACCTCGAAGCCGCGCTCGAGGATGGCGATCCAGGTGTCATCGTTGCCGTGCTGGGTGACATTGCGCGCTCGCGCGGCATGGCTGAAGTGGCGCGCGAAACGGGGTTGGGCCGCGAGAGTCTCTACAAAGCGCTCTCGAACAACGGAAACCCCGGGCTCGCGACCGTGCTCAAGGTGGTCAGCGCACTGGGGCTGCGACTACACGCGTCGGTGGCCTGAAAAGCTATCGCGCGCGGCTGCACCCAGATTCGGGTGATCGGTGAAGAAGCCGTCGATGCCTGTGGCCAGGTAGGCCCGCAGTTCTGCAGGCAGGTCGCCGAGGTGGGTGGCTTCGGGACCTGAGCGGCAACTTGCCGGCAGGAAGTGGTTCTCCGCGCGGAACGTCCAGGGGTGCACTCCCAGACCCGCAGCGTGCGCATCCGCGACCAAGGTTGTCGGCGCACCGAGCGTCGAGTCCATATTCCTTGGCGAGTCCATATTCCTTGGGATAATCAGTAACTTGCTCGGGCCAATCGCGTGGGCATAGCGCGCGATGCCAGCCAGCCCCCCTGGCTTGATCAGGTCGGCGTACGTGCGTGAATCGCCGTCGGCGACGAAGTCGAACGGCGCGCCCTCCGCCTCGATGAGCTGCACCATCGGCAACTTCGTCTTCTTGCGCAGCCGCTCGAGGTTGCCCACTTCGAACGATTGAATGAACACGGGCGCCTTGCGGCCCTCGTACCCGTGGCGCGCCAGCGTCTGCAGCAGCGGCCGGTCCATCGACAGGCCCAGCCGCTCGAAGTACGTCGGGTGTTTGGTTTCGGGATACACCCCCAAAAGCTTCGGCCGGGGCGTACGCAAACGACGCGCCGCAGCCGCGCGCTGCACATCAATAGCGCGGATCAGGCCGAGTATTTCATCGAACGTGGCAATCTCGAATTGCCCGTCGAAGCGCGTATTGGCCGGCCGCACCTCCGGGATGCGTTCCCGCACCCGCAGGGTCTTGAGCTCCGCCAGCGTGAAATCCTCAGTGAACCAGCCTTCGGCCTCGACGCCGTCGATGCGCTTCGAAGTGCGCCGTCGCGCGAATTTCGGATGTCCCGCCACGTCGGTCGTGCCGCCGATTTCATTCTCGTGGCGCGCAACCAGCACGCCATCCTTCGTCATTACAAGGTCCGGCTCGGCGTAGTCCGCCCCTTGCTGAATGGCCAGAAAGTACGAGGTGAGCGTGTGCTCGGGCACATAACCGCAAGCGCCGCGGTGACCTATGACGATGACCGGCGTCGACAGTGGACGGCCGCCGGCCGCCGCTTTGCCAGCGCCTGGAACTTTGCCGCGAGCGGCCGTTGCACGTTTGGAGGGCATGCCCCGGAACTCTACCGGAACGCGGTTGCGGCAGGTATGCTGCTTGCTTAGGTCTAGTCGTGCTAACGGAACAAGACATCTATCTCTTCCGCGAAGGCACGCACTTCCGCGCATACGACAAGCTTGGTGCTCACCCTGTGGAGGGTACATCGGCGGGCGTTACCGGGGCTGCGGGCACTTATTTCGCGGTGTGGGCGCCCAATGCGGCGCGCGTTTCCGTCGTGGGCGACTTCAACGGCTGGCGGCCGGATGCCCATCCGATGGAGGTCCGGGGGGACTCCTCCGGCATCTGGGCCACCTTCGTGCCCGGCGTGCGGCACGGCGCTCTCTACAAATTCCATATCGAATCGCGCAGCAATGGCTACACGGTTCAGAAAAGCGACCCGTACGCTTTTTATTGCGAGCGCGCTCCACGCACTGCCTCGGTCGTGTGGGACTTGGGCTACGAATGGGGCGACACCGACTGGATGCAGAATCGCGCGCCGAAGAATGCGCACGATGCGCCGATGTCCATCTACGAGGTGCACATCGGCTCCTGGCGCCGCGTGCCGCACGAGCACAACCGATCACTGACTTATCGCGAGCTTGCGCACGAGCTCGGCGACTATGTCGTGGACATGGGCTTCACGCACGTGGAGTTCATGCCGGTGATGGAACATCCGTTCTACGGCTCATGGGGCTATCAGGTCACAGGCTTCTTCGCGCCAACGTCGCGCTACGGCACGCCGCAGGACTTCATGTACCTGGTGGATCACCTCCACCGCCGCGGCATCGGCGTGATTCTGGACTGGGTGCCTTCGCACTTCCCGACCGATGAACACGGCCTCGGCTATTTCGACGGCACGCATCTCTATGAGCACGCCGATCCACGCAAGGGCTTTCACCCTGAGTGGAACAGCTCGATCTTCAATTACGGCCGCGCGGAAGTGCGCAACTTCCTGGCCAGCAGCGCTTTGTTCTGGCTCGACACCTACCACGCAGACGGACTGCGAGTGGATGCCGTGGCCTCGATGCTCTATCTCGACTACGCGCGCAAAGACGGCGAGTGGATTCCGAACAAATTCGGTGGCCACGAGAATCTCGAAGCCGTCGATTTCCTGAAGAACCTGAATCAGGCCGTGTACCGCGATCACCCGGACACGCAGACCACCGCTGAGGAATCCACCTCATGGCCGATGGTCTCGCGCCCGACCTATCTGGGTGGATTGGGTTTCGGCATGAAGTGGGACATGGGCTGGATGCACGACACGCTCCAGTACATGAAGACCGATCCCATCTATCGAAAATTCCAGCAGAACAAGCTCACTTTCAGCCTGTTGTACGCGTTCACCGAGAACTTCGCCCTGCCCATCTCGCATGACGAAGTGGTGCACGGAAAAGGCTCCCTGGTCGGCAAGATGCCCGGCGATGAGTGGCAGCAGTTCGCGAATCTTCGCCTGATGCTCGGCTACATGTGGGGCCACGTCGGCAAGCAGTTGCTGTTCATGGGCTGCGAGTTCGGGCAGAAGCGCGAATGGGCGCACGATGAAAGCCTGGAATGGCACGTTCTGCAGTACCCGCTGCATTCCGGCGCCCAGAACTGGCTGCGCGACCTGAATCGCTTCTATCGCGAAACGCCGGCGCTGTACCAGAAAGACTTCACGCCGGACGGTTTCGAGTGGGTCGATTGCAACGACGCGGAAGGCAGCACGATTTCGTTCCTGCGCAAGGGAAAAACGCCCAACGACGTGGCGTTGATCGTCTGCAACTTCACGCCGGTGCCGCGAGACAACTATCGAGTCGGCGTGCCGCGCGGCGGCCAGTGGCTCGAGCGCCTGAACAGCGATGCGCAGCACTACGGTGGCAGCGGCATCGGCAATTTCGGCAGCGTCGAGTCGGCCCCGCTGCCTGCGCATGGCCGCAACCATTCGCTGACATTGAGATTGCCGCCGCTGGCCGTTCTGTTCCTGACTCCCGGTTGAGCGTCGCCATCAGGGAAGCTTCGATTTGCTGTCTCTCCGGAAATAAAGAAATCTATTAGATGACCAAGGCGCGTGTCGTAATCGAGAACATCACGCCCCGGGTGGACGACGGGGAGTTCCCAGTCAAACGGGTGATCGGTGAGCCGGTCGCCGTCAAAGCGGACGTGTTCGCAGACGGGCACGACGTGATCCACTGCGTGCTGCTCTATCGCGCGGACAGCGCGGAGGAGTGGAACCGCATCCCCATGGCACCGCTCGGCAACGACCGCTGGTCCGCGCGTTTCGTGCCTCGCCAGATCGGGCGCTACCAATACACGGTTTCCGCGTGGATCGATCACCTCGCCACCTGGCGCCGTGACATCGCAAAGAAACAGGACGCCGGCCAGGACGTCACGGTCGACCTTCTGCGTGGCGAACAACTGGAAGAGCACGGCACTGACGATGAGATAGTCGTGCGCCACGAACCGCCGCTCTGCGTAGAAGTGGATCGTGAGCGAGCACGATATTCGTCCTGGTACGAGCTATTCCCCCGCTCTGCGGGCGACCGTGAGGGCGTGCACGGCACTCTGGCAGATGTGGAAGCGCGCCTGCCCTACATCGCATCGATGGGCTTCGATGTTCTGTATCTGCCGCCGATTCACCCAATCGGCGCCACGGAGCGCAAAGCCCCGAACAATCAGCCGGGAGCCCAAGGCAATGATCCGGGCAGCCCGTGGGCCATCGGCGGTGACGTTGGCGGTCACAAGGCGCTGCACCCCTCGCTCGGTACGCTCGAGAATTTCAAGAGCCTGCGTGAGAAAACCGCCGCAGCCGGAATGGAGCTGGCGCTCGACATCGCGTTCCAGTGCAGCCCGGACCACCCGTACGTGCGAGAGCACCCCGAGTGGTTCCTGAAGCGCCCAGACGGCTCGATCCAGTACGCGGAAAATCCCCCGAAGAAATACCAGGACATCTACCCGTTCAACTTCGAAACAAACACCTGGCGCGAGCTATGGACGGAGTTGAAGAGCATCTTCGAGTTCTGGATCGGGCACGGTGTGCGCATTTTCCGCGTGGACAATCCCCACACGAAGCCCTTCCCGATGTGGCAATGGCTGATCGGCGAAGTGAAGCGCGCCCATCCGGATGTCCTGTTTCTCTCCGAAGCGTTCACTCGCCCGCGAGTGATGTATCGGCTGGCAAAGATCGGCTTCACCCAGTCGTACACTTATTTCACCTGGCGCAACACGAAGGCCGAGCTGACCGAGTACTTCTCTGAGGTCAGCCGCCCGCCGGTCAGCGATTTCTTCCGCCCGAATCTCTGGCCGAATACGCCCGACATTCTTCCGGAGTTCCTGCAGTACGGTGGCCGCCCCGGCTTCGCATTACGGTTGGTCCTCGCCGCTACGATTGGCGCCAGCTACGGAATCTACGGCCCCGCGTTCGAGCTTCTCGAGCACCGCGCGCAGAAGCCGGGCGGAGAGGAATATCTCGACAGTGAGAAGTACCAGCTTCGCCTCTGGGATCTCGATCACCCGGACAGCCTTCACGACTTCATTGCGCGGGTGAATCGCATTCGCCGTGAGAATCCACCGCTGCAGAGCAATGCCGGGCTGCACTTTCACCTGATCGACAACGAGCAGCTGATCGCTTACAGCAAGACGTCTGACGACGGCACCGATTCCGTGCTGATGATCGTGAATCTGGACCCGCACCACGTGCATTCGGGTTGGCTGCATCTCGACCTCGCAGACCTGGGTGTGGACAACACGCGGCCTTTCCAGGTGCACGACCTGCTCTCGGGCGCGAGATTTCTCTGGCAGGGCTCTCGCAATTTCGTGGAGCTTGATCCAGCCCACACTCCCGCTCACATTTTCCGTATCCGCCGGCGCGTGCGCACGGAGCGTGATTTCGACTACTTCCTATGACAGACGGCCCTGCTACCGATCCGCTCTGGTTCAAAGATGCGGTCATCTACGAAGTGCACGTGCGCGCGTTCTTCGACAGCAACAACGACGGCATCGGCGACTTCCGCGGGCTGACGCAGAAGCTCGACTACATCCAGGACCTCGGCGTCAACACCATCTGGCTGTTGCCGTTCTACCCGTCGCCGGGCAAGGACGACGGCTATGACATCTCCAACTATCGCGACATCCATGCCCAGTACGGCACCCGCGCTGACTTCAAGGCCTTCGTGGATGAGGCGCACCGACGCAACCTGCGCGTAATCACCGAGCTGGTGATAAACCACACCTCAGACCAGCACCCGTGGTTCCAGGCTTCGCGCGGCGCGCCCCTCGGGCACAAGAAGCGCGACTACTACGTGTGGAGCGACTCGCCCACCAAGTACGCCAACACCCGCATCATCTTCACGGACACCGAGAAGTCGAACTGGACACTCGATCCGGTCTCGGGGCAGTACTACTGGCATCGCTTCTTCAGCCACCAGCCCGACCTCAACTTCGACAATCCGAAAGTCGAGCGAGCCATCGCTCGCATCATGAAGTACTGGCTGGACCAGGGTGTCGACGGCCTGCGGCTCGATGCGATCCCGTACCTGGTGGAACGCGAAGGCACGAGCAACGAGAACCTGCCTGAAACGCACCAGGTGGTGAAGCGCATTCGCAAGATCATCGACCAGCAATATGCGAACCGCATGCTGCTGGGCGAAGCGAACATGTGGCCCGAAGACGTGCGCGATTACTTCGGCGACGGCGACGAATGCCACATGGCGTATCACTTCCCGCTGATGCCGCGCATGTACATGGCCATCGCGCAGGAAGACCGCCACCCCATCGTCGAGATCATCGACCAGACGCCGGACATTCCGGAGAACTGCCAGTGGGCTATTTTCCTGCGCAACCACGACGAGTTGACGCTGGAGATGGTGACCAGCCGCGAACGCGACTACATGTATCAGATGTATGCCGCGGACACGCGCTCGCGCCTGAACCTGGGCATTCGCCGCCGGCTCGCCCCTTTGATGGACAACGACCCCGACCGCATCAAGCTGATGAACAGCCTGCTGCTGTCCATGCCGGGCTCGCCGATTCTCTACTACGGCGACGAGATCGGGATGGGCGACAACTTCTTCCTGGGCGACCGCAATGGCGTGCGCACACCGATGCAGTGGAGCCCGGACCGAAACGCAGGCTTCTCACGCTGCGACCCGCAGGGCCTGTATCTGCCGCCGATCATGGACCCGATCTACGGCTACGAGTCGGTGAACGTGGAAGCGCAAACGCGCGACCGCTCGTCGCTCCTCAACTGGATGAAACGAATGCTGGTGACGCGCAAGGCGTCGCAGGCATTCGGCCGCGGCACCATGCGCTTCATCCGGCCGGGCAATCGCAAAGTGCTCGTGTATCTGCGCGAGTACGCTGGCGACACCATCCTGTGCGTAGCGAATCTCGCGCGCTCGGCGCAACCGGTCGAGATCGACCTGTCACCGTTCAAAGGTCGCGTGCCGATAGAACTGCTGGGGCGTACCACGTTCCCGCCTGTGGGTGACCTGCCCTATCTGCTCACCTTACCGGGCTACGGCTTCTACTGGTTCAAGCTGGCCACCGATGTGGCCGCGCCCTCGTGGCACGACGAGCGGCTGGCGCGCGACGATCTGCCCGTGCTCGTGCTCATCGACGGCTGGAAGAGCTTCTGGACCGCAAGCGCCGGAACATGGCGATCCAGTGCCGCCACCAAGCTTCGCGAACAGGTGGAGCAGCGCGTGCTACCCGCCTACCTGAGCAAGCAACGCTGGTTTGCGGCCAAGGGCTCGCCCGTCGAACGCGTGACCCTTGCGGATACCGGTGACTGGAATACCGAGTTGGGAAGCTGGCTGCTGACGGTCTTCGAAGTGCAGACCGCCAACGAGACTGCGAAATACTCCCTGCCGCTCACCGTAGTGTTCGAAGACGAGGACGACGGCCGCGTCACGAAACTGCAGCCCGCAGCCATCGCGCGCGTCCGGCAGCAGGCGAAGGTCGGCATGCTCGCGGATGCCGCCTTCGATGAAAACTTCTGCCGTACGCTCGTCGAAACCATTGGCACGGACGACGAGTATCGAACCGAGCGCGGCAAGCTGGTGTTCACGCCAACAAGCATCTACGAGAGCCTGCGAGCGGATGCCGGCACCGACCTGTCGCTCGGCGCGCCAATCGCGCAAGGGTCGAACACGGCGCTCCGGGTTGGCGAAAAGCTGTTCCTGAAGCTCTATCGCAAGCTGCAGTCGGGCATCAATCCCGAGGTGGAGATCGGCCGCTTCCTGACGGACGTGGCGCACTTTGCGAACATCGTTCCAGTGGGGGGCACGGTCGAATACATCGGCGACGACGGCAGCCGCTACGCGCTCGCGCTGCTGCAAGCCTTCGTCATGAACCAGGGCGACGGGTGGGAATACACCGTCAGCTACCTGGCGCGATTCCTCGAAGACCGCCGGGCAGGCGGGCCTATGCCGGAGGACGTGCACGGCGGCTACCTTGAACTGGCGCGCATGCTCGCTCAGCGCACGGCGGAACTGCATGTGGCCCTTGCAAGCTCTACTGAGGACCCTGCGTTCTCGCCCGAGCCCATCACCGACGCTGATCTGAGGAGATGGGGCGAGCAGGTTCGCCACGAAGCGTCGAAGACGCTGGACCTTCTGAGCAGACCCGACGCCATTGTCGAATCGGCTCGTGCGGACGCCAGCCGGCTGCTCGAACTCCGCGAGGCGTTCGAGAAACGCATCGAGGACGACATAGCGCAGCTCACAGCCTCGGGCGTGAAGATCCGCCATCACGGTGACTATCACCTCGGACAGGTTCTGCTGAAGCGCAACGATTTCATCATCGTGGACTTCGAAGGCGAGCCCGCGCGGCCGCTCGAAGAGCGTCGCACGAAGCATTCCCCTCTACGTGACGTCGCGGGCATGTTCCGTTCGTTCACGTACGCTCGACAGGCATCGCTGCAACGCTGCTCGATGGCCGGTGGCGAAGACTGCAACCGCTGGGATTCGCAGCTCGTGCAGTGGGAGCAGGAAACGCGAGACGTATTTCTCCGCGTGTATGACCAAATTGCCCTCGCGGGCGGTCTCTACACCTCGCTCGACCAAGTGCGCCCGTTGCTGGCGCTGTTCGAGATCGAAAAAGCCCTGTACGAACTTCGCTATGAGCTGAGCAACCGCCCGGACTGGGCGAGCATTCCGTTGCGCAGCCTCATCGCGTTCGGCGCCCCCGGCGCCTGAGGATTGATGATGGATCAGCTCGTGAATGCGCCGGCGGCGACGCCGGGCACCAGTTCTCCCGCCGCGCCAGAACCCGCGCCGCAAGACCCGGTGGTATCGGATCGGGTCGCGCCAGACCGCCGCGTCGGGCCCGACAAAGCGGCTCTCGACCGAGCCCGGCCCAACAAACCGTTCAGCACCATCTGGCCCGGCCAGTCCTATCCGCGTGGTGCCACGTGGGACGGTGAAGGCGTCAATTTTTCGCTGTTCTCCGGCAATGCCGAGAAAGTAGAGCTGTGCGTGTTCGACGCGAGCGGCCGGCATGAGCTGCAGAGAATCGAGCTGCCGGAAAAGACAGATGACTCCTGGCACTGCTACCTGCCCGAAGCGCGGCCCGGCTTGCTCTACGGCTATCGGGTGCACGGGCCGTACGATCCGGAGCGCGGTCACCGGTTCAACCCCCACAAGCTGCTCATCGAGCCTTACGCCAAGCACGTTCAGGGCGACATCAAGTGGAGCGACGCGCACTTCGGCTATCGCCTGGGTCACGCGAAAGCCGATTTGTCGTTCGACAAGCGGGACAACGCGGCGGGCATGCCGAAGTGCCGCGTGGTCGATCCAGCGTTTACGTGGGGCGACGATCGTCCTCCGCGCACGTCCTTTCACGACACCGTCATCTATGAGCTTCACGTGCGCGGAAGCACTATGCAGCACCCCGAGGTGCCGCCGGAGCTGCGCGGCACGTATGCGGGCCTCGGCAGTGCGCCGTTCATAGATCATCTGCTACGTCTAGGCGTTACGGCCGTGGAGTTGATGCCCATCCACACATTCGTGGACGACCGGCATCTGCTCGAGCGCGGCAAGAAGAATTACTGGGGTTACAACACCATCGGCTTCTTCTCGCCGGACATGCGGTACTCCGCGACGGGACGCATCAGCGAATTCAAGACGATGGTGAAGACGCTGCACACCGCAGGCATCGAGGTAATTCTCGATGTGGTCTACAACCACACGGCAGAAGGCAACCAGCTCGGGCCCACGCTGTCGTTCCGCGGCGTCGACAACGCCTCATACTATCGTTTGAGCCCGCAGGACCCGCGTTACTACATGGATTTTACCGGGTGCGGAAACACGCTGAACATGCAGCATCCGCGCGTGCTCGCGCTGCTCATGGACAGCCTGCGCTACTGGGTTCTCGAGATGCATGTGGATGGCTTTCGCTTCGACCTCGCCTCAGCGCTGGCACGCGAGCTGTTCGAGGTGGATCGACTTGGCTCATTCTTCGACACTATCGGGCAGGACCCGGTGCTGTCGCAGGTGAAGCTGATCGCGGAGCCCTGGGATGTCGGCGAGGGCGGCTATCAGGTCGGCAACTTCCCCCCTGGCTGGAACGAATGGAATGATCGATACCGCGATACCGTGCGCGCGTACTGGAAAGGCGATGAAAGCCTGATCGGCGACTTCGCACAGCGCTTCACCGGCTCGGCGGATCTCTACGAAGCCAGTGGCCGGAAGCCCCATGCCAGCATCAACTTCGTCACGGCGCACGACGGGTTCACGCTGCAGGACCTCGTCAGCTACAACGGCAAGCACAACGAGGACAACGGCGAAGACAACCGCGACGGCAACGACAACAACCGGTCGTGGAATCATGGCGAAGAAGGCCCAACCGACGATCCAGACATCAAAACACTGCGTGCGCGGCAGAAGCGCAATCTTGTGGCCACTTTGCTGCTGTCGCAAGGCGTGCCGATGCTGCTGGCGGGCGATGAGCTCGGCAAGTCCCAGCATGGCAACAACAATGCCTACTGCCAGGACAACGAGATTTCCTGGCTCGACTGGGACCTGAACGGCTCGGATCGCGCGTTCTTCGAGTTCGTCGCACAGATGATCTCGTTTCGGCGCCACCATCCGGTGTTCAGCCGCCGGCGCTTTCTCAAGGGCCGCACGCTCAGTGACGGTGTGAAAGAAGTCGCGTGGCTCAGGCCCGACGGCGGTGAGATGACTGACGTAGAGTGGGACACGCCGTTCAACCGCTGCCTGGGGGTGTACCTCGCGGGAACGGTAATCGAGCGCATCGACAAGCGCGGGCGGCCCGTGAAGGACAACAACTTCCTGATGCTCTTCAACGCGCATCACGAAGAGATTCCGTTCCTGTTGCCTGAATTCCATGCGGGCGGCGCGTGGCAGACCGTGCTCGACACGGCGAATGAGCCGAATCCGTTCGCGCAGAAGCATCACGATGCGGGCGCGCAATATCCGCTGCAAGGCCGGGCACTGGCGCTGCTCATCGCAACCACGCCCCACCCAGCGCTCCATCACAAGCGAGTGACCACCATGGCAACCCAACCGCGCACGAGTGCCGCCGCGCCGCCGTCCCCGCGTCCCGCGCCTGCGGCCGCACCTCCGCCTGCGGCTCATCCGACAGCGGACGACGTCCCCGGCGCTTCGAATCAAAGCGCAACGGCCTCGGGTGAGCCGACTTCTCCTCCGCCCATTGAGGATGCCGTTCCGCCGCCCCAGACCCCGGCGGACGCTGCGCCGGTGAAACCCACGGAGCCGCTCCCGGAAAAACTCGGCCAGGACTCCAAAGGCGGCTGAGTGAGCGAGTCCACTGAAATCCGCCACCGTCATCAGATGCCCTACGGGGCCGAGCTCGCCGAAGGCGGAGTGCGCTTTCGTCTCTGGGCTCCTGCGGCGAAATCGGTAGACCTGATGCTGCAGGCTCCGCAAGGCGTGCGCGCCCTGCCGATGTCTGCACAATCCGAAGGCTGGTACGAACTGACAACCGACGCCGCCCTCGCCGGCAGTCGCTACAAGTTCAAGATCGACGGCCAGCTCGAAGTGCCCGACCCTGCCGCGCGCGCGAACGATGATCTCGGTGGCGCCAGCATCGTGGTCGATCCGCTCGCGTATGCGTGGCGCCAGACTTCATGGCGCGGGCGACCGTGGCACGAAGCCATCATCTACGAGCTGCACGTAGGCACCTTCACTCAGGAAGGCACCTATGCAAGCGCCGAAACGCGCCTCGATCATCTCGTCAAACTCGGCATCACGGTCATCGAGTTGATGCCCCTGGCGGAATTCCCGGGCGCTCGCGGCTGGGGCTACGACGGCGTGCTGCCCTACTCACCGGACGCGGCGTACGGCAGCCCCGACGAGCTGAAGTCCTTCATCGACGCCGCCCATGAGCGCGGACTCGCAGTGATGCTGGATGTGGTCTACAACCACTTCGGCCCCGAAGGAAACTATCTTTACGCGTATGCGCCTCAGTTTTTCACGGAGCGCCACCACACTCCGTGGGGCGCGGCCATCAATTTCGATGGCGAGCACAGCGCCATCGTGCGCGGCTTCTTCATTCATAACGCGCTGTACTGGTTCAACGAGTTTCGATTCGACGGCCTGCGCCTGGATGCTGTGCACGCCATGCATGACGACGGCGAGCGGCACTTCGTCACGCAGCTGAGTCAAACCATCCACGACGGCCCCGGCAAGGATCGCGACGTTTACATCGTGCTGGAGAACGGCGCCAACGTCGCGCGCTACCTTGGCAAACCGAACGAGCGAGATCTCTCCGAAGCGCAGTGGAACGATGACGTTCACCACTGCCTGCACGTGATCCTCACCGGCGAAACGGACGGCTATTACATGGACTACGCCGAGCGCCCGCACGCGATGTTGTGCCGGTGTCTCACGGAAGGCTTCGGCTACCAGGGCGAAGTGTCCACGCACGAAGGGGGCCAGGTGCGCGGCGAGCCCAGCGCGCATTTACCGCCCACGGCCTTCATCAATTTTTTGCAGAACCACGATCAGATCGGCAACCGCGCGTTTGGCGAACGCCTCTCAGCGCTCGTCAGCTCCGAAGCCGCGCTGGTCGCTGCGACCTCTGTGCTGCTGCTGGCGCCGTCCCCACCGCTGCTCTTCATGGGTGAGGAGTGGCTCGCACCGGAACCGTTCGTCTATTTCTGCGACTTCGGTGCCGAGCTTGCTGACAAGGTGCGCGAGGGCCGCAAACGCGAGTTTGCGAAGTTCAAGAAATTCGCCAGCGTCAGCGGTGACACGGTTGCCGGCGGTGCGCAGCTGCCGCCTGACCCGACCGACGCCAAGACTTTCCTGGCCGCCAAACTCGACTGGCAGAAGCTCCAGGAGCCCAGCCATGCGGGCTGGCTCGAACACTATCAGCGCCTGCTCGCCGTTCGCCAGCGCGACGTCATTCCGCGCATTCCGGACATCACCGGCGCGCAATGCACGGGACTCGATGAAAACGGCGCGTTTGCGGTCGACTGGAGGATGAACGATGGAACGACGCTCCATCTCATTGCCAACCTGAATGCTCATGAGTCACCGCTGGTCGGGCTGCCAGCGGGCCGCGTCATCTACTCCACGCATCCCAATATACGCGGCGCCGTCCAACGTAACGTGCTCGACGCCTGGAGCGTGACGTGGCTACTGGAGCGCGCTCGTGCTGAAGCCTGATCTCACCGTTCCCGGCGCGGAAGCGGATGTGGGCTCGGAACCCGCTGCGGATGTTTCGCCGAGCCCGGCGCTGCTTCCTCAGGAACGCAGTGAGCCGCGACCCTGGATTCCGCGCGCCACCTATCGAATTCAGCTCAACGCGGGGTTCACCTTTCGGCAGGCTACCGAACTGATCCCGTATCTGGATCGGCTGGGCATCAGTCACGTGTATTGCTCGCCGTACTTTCGTGCGCGTGCGGGCAGCGTGCACGGCTACGACGTCGTCGATCACAACTCGCTGAACCAGGAAATCGGCACGCGCGAGGACTTCGAGGCATTCGTCGCAGCGCTGCGCGCGCATGGCATGGGCCACATCCTGGATTTCGTGCCCAACCATGTTGGCATCATGGGCGCCGACAACGCCTGGTGGATGGATGTGCTGGAAAACGGCAAAGCCTCGCGCTATGCCGAATTCTTCGACATCGACTGGTCACCGCCCAACCCGGCGCTCGCCGGCCAGCTGCTGGTGCCGGCGCTCGGCACGCCCTATGGCACCACGCTCGAGAGTGGGGAGCTGCAGCTTCGATACGAACCGGAGAACGGGTCGCTCGCGGTGTTCTATCACGACCATCGCTTTCCGGTGGATCCGCAGAGTTATCCGATTGTGCTGGAACGGGCGCTGAAACAGGCCGTCGCCGGCGAGGCGCAGGCCGAGCACCGTCTCGAACTGGAAAGTCTCGTGTCGGCGTTCCGCAAGCTGCCGAATCGCGAATCCACCGAGCCTGCGCAGGTGACCGAGCGAGATCGGGACAAAGAGCTTCACAAGCGGCGCCTGACCGGTTTGCTCGGCAATTCGCCTGAGCTCACGAGCGCGGTGCAAGCTGCGGTGGCAGAGATCTGCGGCAACCCTTCCGACCCGGCGAGCTTCGATGGCTTGCACGAGTTACTCGAGCTGCAGTGTTATCGGCTGGCCTACTGGCGCGTGGCCGCCGATGACATCAACTATCGCCGCTTCTTCGATGTGAACGATCTCGCCGCCCTGCGCATGGAAAACCCGCAGGTGTTCGCAGCCACACACCGGCTGCTGCTCGAGCTGATCCGCGAGAACAAACTCGATGGCCTGCGCATCGACCACCCCGACGGCCTCTACGACCCCGCCGGATACTTCGAAAAGCTCCAGCGCGAAGCCGCGCAGGCCAGATCAGGTGCCGCGTCAGCAGGACCCGACGTTGCAAACGTGCCCACCTCTAACGCCGGCGCGTCAACGTCAAACGTCTTTGACCCTGACACCCGGCCGACCGCCAGCACCAGCCACCCCACCGCTCTTCCTATTTACCTGCTGGTAGAAAAAATCACTGCCAGCTTCGAACGCCTCCCCCAAACCTGGCAAGTCCACGGCACCACCGGCTACAACTTCACCAACGTCATCAACGGCCTGCTCGTCGATTCGCGCGCCAAGAGCCGCCTCGACCGCATCTACCAGTCCTTCATCATCGACTACGTCGAATGGGCCGACGTAGCGTACGACTCGAAAGTGCTGGTCCTGCGCACATCGCTGGCCTCCGAGCTGAACGTCCTGGCCAACCAGCTGGCGCGCATCGCCCAGGCAGACCGCCACACCCGTGACTTCACGATGAGCAATCTGCGTCACGCCCTCACCGAAGTAATCGCGTGCTTCCCGGTCTACCGAACCTACGTAACCGACACCGCATCCGACGACGACAAACGCTACATCGACTGGGCCATCGCGCGCGCACGCCGGCGCAGCTCGTCCACAGACGTGCCGTTGCTCAACTTCGTCCGCTCCATGTTGTTGGCCGACACATCAGCCATCGCCGCACCCATGCACGCGCAAGTGCGCGCATTCGCCGGCAAATTCCAGCAGGTAACGGCGCCCGTCACTGCAAAGGGCGTCGAAGACACCGCGCTATACCGCTTCACCCGTCTCGCATCGCTGAACGAAGTGGGCGGCGAACCCGGCTCCTTCGGCTTCAGCGTGCGGCAATTTCACGCAGACGCCCAGCACCGAGCAAAAAATTGGCCGCACGAAATGCTCGCAACCTCCACGCATGACACGAAGCGCGCAGAAGATGCCCGTGCGCGCATGAGCGTTCTATCTGAGATACCGTCGCTCTGGCGACAGGCCATCCAGCGCTGGAGCCGCATGAACCGGGCGCGCCGCCGCGAAGTGGATGACCTGCCAGCCCCCGGTGCGCACGCCGAATATCTGCTCTATCAGACGCTCCTGGGCACCTGGCCGATGCACACCCTCGGCGATGACGCATTCGCCGTCTACCGCGAGCGAATCGAAGAGTACATGGTGAAGGCGTCGCGCGAGGGCAAGCGCCGCACGAGCTGGGCCAACGTCAATGCCGAGTATGAAGAGGCGCTGAGGCAATTCATCCGAGCGGCACTCGACAGGCGCGAAGGCAACCCGTTTCCCACGGAGATCGCCGACTTCGCGCGCCGCATGTCGCGATTCGGCTATCTGAACAGCCTTTCGCAAACACTTTGCAAACTCACTGCGCCCGGCGTGCCAGACATCTATCAAGGCAACGAAATCTGGGATGACTCGCTCGTCGATCCCGACAATCGCCGCCCGGTCGACTACTTGCTGCGCCAACGACTGCTGGACGAGGTATTGAGCTGGTCGAGCGGCGCTCCGGACGCGCTGACAGAGCACCTGAGCCAAGCGCTGAGCACATTGGATGACGGGCGGAGCAAACTCTACCTGACCGCCACAGTGCTCGCCTTCCGCCGCACTCACGAAGCGTTGTTCCGTGACGGAGAGTATTTTCCCGTGCGGGTGACGGGAAAGTACGCGACCCATGTGCTGGCCTATGCGCGGCGCCTGGGGGATGAATTTGCCATCGCTGTGGTTCCGCGTCTCACGGCACGCCTGGCGGCCGGCGGCGATGAGATGCCTCTTGGCGCAGCTCGCTGGGCTGACACGCAGATCGAGCTGCCACGCCAGTTACGGGTCAACTCGCTGTCGAACACTCTCGATGGAACAATTGTTGAGGTTTCTGAGGATGATGGAAGCCGAACGCTGCTGTTAGCCGCAGTGTTAGCTCATTTTCCCGTTGCATTGCTTGCGTCAAGAAGCCCTCAATCGCCGGGCGGCTAGGAATTATTTTCTAGTTTTTTCGGAAGGTCGACGGACAACTAGGAATTATTCTTAGTTTTCTTTGCAAGGTGGACGCACGGCTGAAGAACTATTTTTTCTTTTTTTCTTCGGAAAAAATAGACAACTAAAGAACTCTAGCGGTACCCGCGAGCCTGCAGCGTGAACAGGTGGGCGTAGCGCCCGTCGAGCTTCATCAGGTCTTCATGGCTGCCGGTCTCGACGATGCGCCCTCGGTCGAGCACCGCAATCTGATCCGCCATGCGCACCGTCGAAAAGCGATGCGAGATCAGAATGGTGATGCGCTCGCGTGCGAGCTGCCTGAAGTGCTCGAACACCTCGGCTTCCGCCTGCGCATCCATGGCTGCGGTGGGCTCATCCAGCACGAGGATATCCGCGCGAGTGCGCATGAACGCGCGTGAAAGCGCGATCTTCTGCCACTGCCCGCCCGACAGCTCCCGCCCATCCTGGAACCATTTGCCGAGCTGCGTCTGGTAGCCCGCTGGCAGCGTCTCGATGAACTCGCTCGCCTGGCCTTTGTCGGCCGCTTCGCGCCAGCGGCTTTCGTCTTCGAAGTGCTGTTCGTCGCCCGCCCCGACGTTCTCTCCCACCAGCATCTGGTAGCGAGTGAAGTCCTGGAAGATGACGCCAATGCGCTGGCGCAGCGCTCGCTCATCCCACTGCGTCAGATCCAGCCCATCCAGCAGGATGCGGCCCGACGTCGGTTGATAAAGACGCGTGAGAAGCTTGATGAGCGTGGTCTTGCCGGAGCCGTTCTCGCCAACCAGCGCGAGACTCGCTCCGGGCTTCAGGTGCAAGGTGACGTTAGCAAGCGCCGGCTCGGTGGAACCGGGGTACGCGAAGCCGACATCCTCGAATCGAATGCCGTCTTCGGGATGCGGTCCGCGCGCCGCATCCCCGGTTGAAGGCGCGACCTCGGTCTCCAGGTACTCATACAGCGTCGAGAGATAAAGATTGTCCTCATACATGCCGCCGACTGCGGACAAGCTCGCCGACACCGCGGCCTGCCCCTGCCGGAACAACATCAGGTACATCGTCATCTGGCCGAGCGTAATCAACGACCTCACGGTGCTGACCGCGATCCACGCGTAGGCCCCGTAGAGCGCTACGGTGGCGATGAGCCCCAACCCAAAGCCCCACGCGTCACGCCGAATCGTGAGGGCGCGATCCGCGCTGTACAGCCTGTTGAATATGCTTCGATATCGCTGCAGCAGCCGCTCGCCAAGACCGTAGAGCTTCACTTCTTTCGCGTGGTCTTCGCGCGCGAGCACGGTCTCCAGATACACCTGCATGCGGGTTTCAGGGGATCGCCACCGGAACAGCCTGAAGGCGTCGCCGGAGAACTTGGCTTCAGCAATAAACGCCGGCAGACCCGCCAACAGCAACACGGCCACCGCCCACGGCGAGAAGTGGATGAGCAGCGTGCCGTAGCTGATGAGTGAGATGCCGTTCTGTACGAGACCGAACGTGCGCATCACGAGACTGAGCGGCCTGCTCGAAGCCTCACGCCGCGCGCGGGTGAGCTTGTCGTAGAACTCCGAATCTTCGAAGTGCTGAAGCTCGAGAGTGAGCGCCTTCTCGAGAATCATCACGTTGACGCGCTGGCCCAGCTGCGCTCGCAACAGGGACTGGCACAGCGACAGGCCGCGCTGGGCCGCCGCGATTGCTGCCACCAGCAGCCCTTCGAGAATGACGAGATCGATGACGCGCGAGGCTTCGCCGCCGCTCGCCTTCATGGCGGTGACTACGGCGTCCACGATGAGCGAGCCGACATAAGCCACGCCCGCCGGCAAAGCACCGGCTATGACCGTGAGCAAGGCGATGGAAACCGTCAGCCCCCGGCTCGTGCTCCACACCAGCTCGATGGCGCGCCGGCTATAGCGAAACACGCCAAAGAAGCCCTGCACGTTGAGAGGTTGCGCGCCCTGGGCGGCGGCACCGCCCGGTGTGAGCCGGGGAGTCAGGCGGCCGGGCGCCGGTTTGAGCGGACGAACCGGCTCAGCCACGATTCGTCATTGCGGAAAGGTTCAGGCACTGGGGCATGGCTCATTGCTTGGGGCGGTCGTCCGCGGATTCCAGAGCGGTGGCCGCCAGCTGCTGCAGATTCTTCGCGCCACTGCGGGTGATCAGGCGCGAGCCGCGACGCATGAAGACGTAGCCGTAGATCCAGGAGACGAACACGGAAACACGGTTGCGGAAGCCGATGAGCGTGGTGATGTGAAGCAATAGCCAGGCCAGCCACGCCAGCAGCCCGCCAAAGCGGAACGGGCCGATCTCGACCACCGCCCGGGATTTTCCGACCGTGGCCATCGACCCCAGTTCTTTGTAGTGGAAGCCGGCCTCGCGCAGGGTTCTGCGGCCGGCGAGGTCTTCACGGATGACGCCGGCGACATAGCGCCCCATCTGCAGCGCGCCCTGGGAGACCCCGGGCACCTGCTTGCCGGTTTTGGAGTCGGCCAGGAAGGCCGCATCGCCGATCACGAACACGTTCGGGTGGCCCGCAATGGAGCAGTCGGACTGCACTTTCACGCGGCCGCCCGGGCCGATTTCGGCGCCACTCAGCGATTGCACCAGCGGCGCCGCACGCACGCCCGCCGCCCAAATGACGTTGTAACTGCGCAGCCGCTCACCGCCCACTTCCACACCATCCCGGTAGATGGCGGTGACCGGCATGCCCAGGCGCACTTCAACGCCGAGGCCTTCCAGCTGCGCGAGCGCGCGAAACGAGGAGCCCACCTCGAACGCCGGCAGCAGCCGCGGGCCCGCTTCGATGAGGATGACGCGGGCGCGGCGCGTGTCCGCCACCCGGAAATCCCGAGGAATCACGTCCACCGCCAGCTCTTTGATGGCGCCGGCGAGTTCCACCCCGGTGGGACCACCGCCCACGATGACGAACGACAGGCGCGCCGAGCGTTCGGAGATGTTCGGTTCCAGCTCGGCCAGCTCGAAACTCAGCAGCAGGCGCGACCGGATGAGCGTGGCGTCTTCCACCTCTTTCATGCCTGGGGCGATTCGAGCCCAGTCCGCGTGGCCGAAATAATTGTCGACTGCGCCAGGGGCGAGCACGAGGTAGTCGTAGGCGACCGCGGCCCCGTTGATGAAGATCTTTTTCTCGCTGAGCGAGACACCGTCGACCTCGCCCAGCATGACGTGGGCGTTCTTCTGCCCGCGCAGGATGGTGCGGATGGGTTGCGCGATGTCGGCCGGCGCGAGGGCGGCGCTGGCCACCTGGTACAGCAGCGGCTGGAACAGGTGGTAGTTGTTACGATCTACGACCACCAGCTCGACGGGCGCCTTTCTCAGGGCACGCGCCCCAAACAGCCCGCCAAACCCGCAGCCGACGATGACGACGCGAGGCGGCGCCCCTTTCGCCGAAGCAGTGCTGAGATCCAGGGATGAAATGGTCACGCCGCGATTATCGCGGATCCGCGTGGTGGTTTGGGAGCCGGCTCTCACGGCGGACGGGGAGGCCGCTCTTAGCCGCCCGGCGATTGAGGGCTCCTGGTCAGGCCTTCTTGGCCTGCCGATACAAAGGCGCCACCTTCGGCACCAGCTTCTGCAAATCCTGAATACGGCTCTTGGGCGAGGGGTGCGTACTCAAAAATTGCGGCTGCCCACCCTGCTCAGCCGAC
>JBDTUL010000006.1:0-36951 GCA_040007735.1 Gammaproteobacteria bacterium
GGTTTTCAAAGACTGGCCGGATGAAAACCCCGGCGCCGTATCCCCTTGCAACTCTGCAGACGGATACAGGTTGTAGCGCACGACACGATAGGGCCCGCTGTCGTTGCGAAGCTTCATCACCGAGTCGAGCGGCACCATGCCGCCGGACGTCGAGCGGGTTTTCAAGCGGCCGATGTCGGAGACCTCATCGCGATACGGGGCATCCGCCTGCGCGGTGACGCGGTAGGTGCGGCCGAGATAATTGAAATCGTTGATGTAGGTCGAGCCGAGATAGGTGCCGAATGTTGTGAACACATTCTGCAAAGGCACGCCGAGCCGCTCCGACCGCTGACGATCGATGTCGGCGAACAGTCGCGGCGTGCGGACGTTGAACGTGGTGAACACCGATTGCAACCCGGTGGTCTGATTGGCTGCACCCATCATCGCGAACGCCGCTTTCTCGAGTGCTGCGTAACCTTTGCCACTGCGATCTTCGATCATCATCTTGAAGCCGCCGCCCGTACCGATGCCGCGCACCGGTGGCGGCGGAATCAACAGCACGTTGCCGGCGGTAATGCTGCTGAGCTGCCCACGCAAGTCGCTGGCAACCTGATCGGCCGAGTGCCGATCGTCCCGCGGTTTCAGCGCCACGAACATGGTGGCGGCGTTGGGCGCGTTCGTGAACGTGGCACCGTCCAGGCCGGCAAACGCAACGGTGGCCGCGGCAGAAGGATGTTTCAGAGCAATCTTCTGAGCCTCGCGCAGCACTTCATCCGTTCGCTGGAGCGACGCACCCGGGGGCATCTGGATGACACCGATGAGGTAGCCCTGATCCTGAGCCGGAATGAAACCGATCGGCGTGGCATAGAAACGCCACCCGGCGAGCGCGATGAGCACCACGTACGCAATGCCAATGGGAATGAGCATGCGAACGGCGCGCGCGGTGAACCGCCCGTAGCGCTCGCTCAGCCGCTCGAAGCCATGATTGAAGCCATCGTTGAAACGGCCCACGAGGCTCTTTTTCCGCGGCGCTGCGCCCGCCTCTTCCCTGGGCTTCGCCTTCAGAATCAACGCCGCCAGAGCTGGCGACAGCGTCAGAGAGACGAATGCCGAGATGGCGGTGGCACTCACGATGGTGAGCGCGAACTGCCGATAGAACTGGCCTGAAATGCCGGGAATGAACGCGGTGGGAATAAACACACCCATCAATACCAGCGCGATGGCAACGAGCGCACCGGACACCTCATCCATCGTCTGATGCGCGGCGTCCCGCGCGGACATGCCCTTCTCTTCCATGAGACGCGAGATGTTCTCGACCACCACGATGGCATCGTCCACGACAATGCCGATGGCCAGCACCAATCCAAACAGAGACAGGTTGTTGAGCGAGAACCCGAACGCCGCCAGCACCGCGCCCGTGCCCACCAGTGAAATAGGAATGGCAATGATAGGAATGAGCGAGGCGCGCCAGCTCTGCAGGAAAAGCAGAACTACCAGCGCCACCAGCACCACCGCTTCGAACAGCGTGTGCTCGACCGCCGAAATCGACTTCTCGATGTACTCGGTGGGGTTGTAGGGAATCTTGTAGACCATGCCCGGCGGGAACGACTTGGCGGACGTCGCAAGCTCCGCCCGAACCGCCTCCGCCGTCGTCAGCGCATTCGAGCCCGGAAGCTGCGAAATCGCGATGGCTATGGTGGATTCGCCGGACAGATACGCGTTGATGCTGTAGTCCTGCGCTCCCAGCTCGATACGTGCGAGATCGCCCAGGTGGGTGGCGCGACCCGTTTCATCTGTCTTGACGATGATGTCGCGAAATTCCTGGACGGAGTCGAGCCGGCCCTTGGCCTGGATGCCCAGCTGAAAGGCAGTGCCACCCCGATTGAATGGCGGCTGACCCACGGCGCCCGCGGCTACCTGCGCGTTCTGCGCACGAATGGCGGCCACGACTTCGTCCACCGTCAGGTCGAGAGCGGCAGCGCGGTCCGGATCGATCCACACGCGCATGTTGAAATCGCGGCCGCCGAGAAGCCGCACGCTGCCTACGCCGGGAACACGACTCAGCCGATCGACCAGTTGCAGCGTTGCGTAGTTCGAGAGGTACTGCTGCGGCAACGAGTGGTCGGGCGAGATGAGCGTCGCCACCATCAGGATATCAGGTGAATTCTTGCGAACCGTGACACCGATCTGGCGCACTTCCTCAGGCAGGCGCGGCTCGGCAGTGGCCACGCGGTTCTGCACGAGCACCTGCGCCTGATCTACATCCGTACCCGCATCGAAGGTAACAGTGATCGCGAGTGCGCCGTCGCCCGTGGCGGACGAGGACATGTACAGCATGTGCTCGACGCCGTTCACAGACTCTTCGATGGGCGTGGCGACGGTTGACGCCAGAGTCTCGGCCGTCGCGCCGGGATACGTGGCGTTGATGACCACGGTGGGAGGCGCAATTTCCGGATACTGCGCGATCGGCAACGTGGGGTACGCCACGATGCCGAAGATGGCGATGAGCGTCGACAGCACCGCCGCGAAAATCGGCCGGTCGATGAAATAATGCGGAAACTTCATTCGCCGCTCAATTGGGCGACGTCGCTTCAGCCGGAGGCGTGGCGGACGCCGGTTGAGACTCCGGAGACGTGTCGGCCGCGCGCGGTTTCAGTGGAGCGACTGTCGCCTTGACCTGAGTGCCCGGCTGCAACTGCGCCAAGCCATCCAGCACCACCTGATCGGTGGCTTTCAAACCCGAGCGCACCACGCGAAGCCCGCTCACCAAAGGGCCCGTCTCGACCACACGCGCAACGACCTTTCCGTCGCTACCCACCACGTATGCGAGCTTTCGCGCCTGGTCCGCAACGATGCTTTCATCGGGAATGAGCATGGCGTGGTACGTGCCGGAGCCCAGCAGCCGCGCGCGCCCGAACATACCCGGCGTCAGAAACTTGTCTTTGTTAGGCAACTCCGCGTGCGCGCGGATGGTGCCGGAGCGCGTGTCGATGGCGTTATCCACGAACACCATGCGGCCAACGTGCTTGTAACCCGTTTCATCGGCGAGCTGAACTTCGACGGGGTTGGGCTCGAAGCGCGATGACTTGCGCTCGCCCAGCACATCCTGTCTGAGATATTTGAGATAGAAACTCTCGGCACCCTCGAACGTGAACCAGATGGGGTCCAGCGTCACGATGCGGGTGAGCAGCGTGGTGCCTGCGGCGACACCATCCCCCACGCTGACGCGGCGATCGGACACCCTGCCACCCACAGCGGCACGCACCGTAGTGAAATCCAGATCGAGTCTGGCCGAGGCTTCAGCAGCCTGGCCTGCGGCAACATCCGCAGTGGCCGTGCGCACGGTTGCCTGCTTGGCGTCGAAGTCTTCCTTGCTGACGGCGCCGGACTCGACCAGCTGCTCGGAGCGCGCCAGCTCGGCTTGCGCATTGACGAGCACGGCCTGGGCGCGGCCGGTGGCGGCAGCCGCTTTCTGGTAGACCGCCCGGAAAGGCCGGGGGTCGATGATGAAAAGCGGTTGGCCCTCGGTGACATCCTGGCCGTTCTGAAAGAGAATCTGGGTGATGGTTCCCGAGACGCGTGGAGTAACGGTGACGTCCTGGATGGCTTCGAATTGGCCAACGTAGTCGTCCCAGTCGATGACATCCCGAGCGATGGGGTTCGCCACACTCACGTGCGGCAAGGGGCGGGGCGCATTCTCATGCTTTTCGCACGCAACCAGCGACAAGATCGCGGCCCAAAGCAGGCAACGGCGCAAGACCATGGTTCTCCCCGACATCAACCCCCTCCCGATCAGGTTGTAGTTATTCTCAACGGTTTGCAAGTTGGGGCGGAACCGGCAAAGCTTACGATGCGTTCTAACACCGTTTGAATAACACCTTACGCGAGCCGACCTGTTGAGCAGGCCGATTGTGCATTCCGCTGCCGAGCGTGTCGCCTGCCCAGATTGCGGGCTCGTGCAGCTTTTGCCGGCTATCAGGCGCGGTGACATCGCGGAATGCCGTCAATGCGGCCGCGTTCTCACCGGCGCGGCAACCGGGCGGGTGGATGTGCCGCTCGGGCTTTCGGTGGCCGCCTTGCTGCTGTTGATACCCGCGAGCGGCTGGCAGCTGATGGATATGGTGTCGTTCGGCAATCACCGGGCGAGCTGGATTTCTTCGGGTGTGGAAACGCTGTGGGCTTCCGGGTTTCCGTCACTGGCGTTGCTGGTCGCACTCTTCAGCATCGTGCTGCCGCTCGTATTTCTGGTGCTGGTGATCGCGGTGCTGGGCGGCCTTCATTTCGGGCTGAATAACGAGCGCACCGGGCGCTCGCGCGCGGCCTGGGGAAGGGCCAGCCAGCTCGGAGGGATGTATCGATGGGCCATGTACCTGCGCCCCTGGATGATGCTGGAGGTTTACCTGGTCGGCTGCATCGTTGCGTACAGCCGGTTGCGAGCCATTGCACCCGTGGACGTGGGCATTGGCGGGTGGTCCCTGATTGCGGGCACGTTTGCCTTGATGTTCGCGCTGACTCAGCTGGACGACCGAACGGTGTGGGAGGCCCTGCCCCATCGCCCCAACGATGTGCCGGACGGGAAAAAGAGCCTTGCCTGCACGGTCTGCGACCTCATTTCGGACCAGGCCCTCCGAGGCAAGGCCTGTTCGCGATGCGGCTCCACGCTGCGCGTTCGCAAGCCGAATGCCCTTCAATTGACGACGGCGCTCGTGCTGGCGGGCTATCTGCTCTACATTCCCGCCAACCTGTTGCCGGTGCTCACCATCGTGCGATTCGGGCGCGTCGAGCACAACACGATCATGAGCGGAGTATTCGAGCTGGTGGATGAAAACCTGTGGCCGCTGGCGCTGATCGTGTTCGTGGCCAGCATCGTGTTGCCCCTGCTGAAACTCTGCAGCCTCACCTGGATGGTGCTGGCCACGCGCCAGGGTTCGCCTCGCTTTCTCGTGGGGCGCACGCGGCTCTATCGCATGATTGATGCGGTGGGGCGCTGGTCGAACATCGATGTGTTCATGACTTCGATACTGGTTGCGGTTCTGCAGTTTGGCGCGGTAACGGCCGTGCGGGCGGGCAGCGGGTTGGTGGCGTTCGCCGCGGTGGTCGTGATTACCATGATGGCGACGCTCGTCTTCGATTCGCGCCTGATGTGGGACGCTCCGCGAGGCCGCGCATGACTGAGCCGGGCGATCGGGATCGCGAAGAAGTCTCTGCCCGCGTGCGGCGGCATAGATGGTTTGCCTGGGTGTGGGCCGTGCCGATCCTCGCGGCCATCATCGTGCTTTGGCTCGCCTGGCGATCGCTTGCGGGGCGCGGGCCGGACATCGCTATTTCCTTCATCAGCGCCAGTGGGCTCGAGGCGGGGCAATCCACCATCCAGCACCGCAGCGTCGTGGTAGGCGTGGTGGAATCGCTCGAGCTGACGAAGGATATGTCCCGCGTCGTCGTTCACGCGCGCATGAAGGGCGACGTGGAACCGAGCCTGACCGACAAAGCAGCTTTCTATATCGTGGCGCCGCGCGTAACGGCCGAGGGTATCTCTGGGTTGCGCACGCTGGTCTCGGGTTCGTATATCGAGATGAGCCCGGGGAAAGGCGGTGAGCCGCGGCGGAATTTCATCGGACTGGAAGACCCGCCGCTGCAGAGGCCGGATACCGCTGGAAGCTCGTTTACGCTATCGACCGATGACCTGGGATCGCTGACGCGCGGCTCACAGATCACCTATCGCGGCGTGACCGTTGGCGAGGTGCAGGGGTATTCTCTCGACGCCGACGGGCAAAACATCGATGTCACGGCTTTTGTGCGCGCGCCTTACGATCGGCTCGTGCATCCGGAGACGCGTTTCTGGAATGCTGGCGGTGTGGATGTGTCGGTAGGGGCGCAAGGTGTGCGCGTCAGAGCGAATTCGTGGCAGCAGCTGCTGGCTGGTGGAATCTCGTTTGAGACCCGGCCGGCCGCTCGCAAGACGGCGCCGAGCCCGACGGATGCGCGGTTCACGTTGTATGACAACCGGCGCAAGGCCATGCGGGCCCCTTCCACGCAGGAGCTGGTTTACGTGGCGGATTTCTCAGGGAATCTGCGCGGCGTGGACACTGGAACTGCTGTGGAGCTGGAAGGCACCGAGGTGGGCGAGGTTCGGGAGAGTCATCTCAAATATGATCCGCAGCGAAGGACGCTAGTGAACTTTGTGACGATGGCGATCGATCCGTCGCTGGTCGAGATTGCGGGAATGCCGGGTGCGGGTGCGGGTGCGGATGCGGATGCGGATGCGGATGCGGGTGCGGGTGCGGGTGCGGGTGCGGATGCGGATGCGGGTGCGGGTGCGGGTGCGGGTGCGGGCACTGGTACGGATGCCGGCGCGGGAGGGAGTGCCGGTGCGGGCACCGGGGCAGGTGTTGCCGCTGGCGCGGGTGCCGATCGTCGAAAGATTGTGGCGAAGTGGTTCGAGACGCTGGTTGCTCAGGGGCTGCGTGCCCAAGTGTCCACGACGAGCTTCCTCACCGGCGTCAAGATCATCGCGCTCGACATGGAGAAAGGTGCGCAGCCTGCGCGCCTGGAGCGCGTGGGCGAGTACGTGAAGATTCCGACCGCGCCCTCGGGCGACATAGGGGACATTCTCGCAAGTCTGCGCGCCGTTCTGAAGAACGTCGATCGCGCAACTGCAGGGCCGGAGCTGGGCCACGCGCTGAAGTCGCTGGATGAAACGATGACGCGCCTCGATCACATCACTCAGGACGTCGAGCCGGACCTCAAGGCGCTCATCAAGAGCCTGCGTGACACGTCGGATGCGGCACAGGGCACATTGAATTCAGTGCAAGGTGTCATCGGCGCAGGCGGCACTGTGGGCGGCACCGCCGGCGGCACGGATCTACCGAAGCTGATGCGCGAACTCACCGAAGCCGCACGCTCAGTGCGCGGCCTCGCAGATTATCTGGACCGACACCCCGAAGCGCTGCTGCGCGGGCGGCCGAAGGACGATAAATGAGGATGAAGGTTGCGACCGCCGTTTCGTTGGCAGCTCTGGGCGTGCTGGGTGCTTGTGCATCGAGCCCGGCCGTTCGGTTTTATACGTTGAGCGAGGTGGGTGGCGTTGGATCAGCGGCTGCAGTGCCCGCGGCTGCGAGTGACGTGGCGCCCATTCGCGTGGCACGCGTTGGATTGCCCACCGAGCTCGATCGATCGCAAATCGTTCGCCGCATGGATGCGAATCGACTGGAGATCCAGGACCTCGACCGCTGGGCCGCGCCGCTCGACGAGATGATCCTGCGCGTGTTGTGGTCTGATCTCGCGGCAAGGCTGCCGCCGAACACAATGGCCAATGCTGCGGCGCCGGCGACCCATCAAGCGACGCGACTGCTTTCCGTAGAGCTTCAGGAATTTTCAGGCGATTCGAACTGCGCGGTAACCCTGCGCGGAGCGTGGACTCTGAAGTTGGCGCGACAACCTGCCGCGGGCTCCGACCTGCAAGGCCTCATAAACACCCAGGTGCCGTCCAGCGGCGCCTGCACTGTCGGCGCCCTGCCCGCTGCAATGAGCCAGGCTATCGGTCAGATGAGCGACGGTATCGCAGCGGCAATCACGCGCTGAACAGCGTCGCGGCTGCGCCCGAGACGAACGCTGGAACTCGCATCTTAAGGCGCGCACGCCACGCTAAGCCCAAAGTCAGGCCAACACCCCGCGCGCCCCACTCACCGAGAATCAGCGCGCCTTCAAATATTCCTCCAATCTCTCCGATCCTCCAATCAACTTCCCATCGACGAATACCTGAGGCACCTTCGCCTCACCTGCCGCGGCCTTCACACCCTGCATAGTCAACTCATCCCCCAGATACACAGCCTCGAACGCAATCCCTCGCTCCTTGAGCATCGCCTGCGCCCGCGCACAGAACGGACACCCATGCCGCGCCAGCATCATGACCGGCCCTACTGATTTCTGGTCCGGCCGCAGATACTTCATCATCGTATCGGCATCGGAGACTTCGAACGGATCCCCCGGCACATCCGGCTCGATGAACATCTTCTCGATCTTCCCGTCATTCACCAGCATCGAGTAACGCCACGACCGTTTGCCGAGCAGCGCATCCCGGTGATCGATCGACATCTTCATGGCCTCGGTGAATTCCCCGAAAGCATCGGCCACGAAGTGCACCCCTTCCGCCTTCTCCGACCGCTGCCACGCTTCCATCACGAACGGGTCGTTCACTGACAGGCATACGACGTCGTCGATGCCCGCATCCCGAAAAGCCTTCAGATTGGCCACATACCCCGGCACGTGAGCCGTACTGCACGTGGGCGTAAACGCACCCGGCAGCGCGAACAGAATGACGCGTTTGCCGCCAAACAAATGGGCGCTGCTCACCCGCTGCACCTTGCCATCGTTCAGCTGCGCCAGCTGGGCGTCGGGAACCTTCGAACCTTCACTGGACGGTCGCGTAGCCATGGAACCTCGATGTATCGATAAATTGAGTGGGAAGAAGCCGGCTCGCGCGGAACCCGCCCGACGACTATACGTTGGATCAGGCGAAACGGTTCGTGCGGCGCGAAGTTCCGGGCCGCGATGGCGCGCGTGCCAATGCACCAAGCACTAGTAAATCTCAGGCACCAGCATCTCGGCCGGCACCGCCTGCCGCGAATAGTGCTCGTGCCGCTCGCGCTGAGGCAGCTCGATGGGCGGCTTTTCCACATCCCCGTACGGAAAAAGCTTCAACAGGTGATCGATGCAGTTGAGGCGCGCGCGCTTCTTGTCCACCGCCTGCACTACCCACCACTTCGCCTCGGGGATGTGTGAGCGCTCGAGCATCACCTCTTTCGCCTTGGTGTAATCCTCCCAGCGGCGGCGCGATTCGAGGTCCATGGGACTCAGCTTCCACTGCTTCAGAGGATCGTGGATGCGGCCGAGAAATCGCAGGTGCTGCTCTTCATCGGTGATGGAGAACCAATATTTGACGAGCCGAATGCCGGAGCGCACGAGCATGCGCTCGAACTCCGGCACGGATCGGTAGAACTCTTCGTACTCTTCGGGGGTGCAGAAACCCATTACGCGCTCCACGCCGGCGCGGTTGTACCAACTGCGATCGAAAAGCACGATCTCGCCCGCGGCAGGCAGGTGCGTCACATAGCGCTGGAAGTACCACTGAGTGCGCTCCCGGTCGTTCGGCGCGGGTAGCGCCACGACCCGGCAGACGCGCGGGTTCAGGCGCTGCGTGATTCGCTTGATGGCGCCGCCCTTGCCGGCGGCGTCGCGCCCTTCGAACAGGATCACCACTTTTTCGCGGCTGGCAGCGACCCAGTCCTGCAGCTTTACCAGTTCGGCTTGCAGGTGGAAGAGCTGGCTGAAGTAGTGGCGTCGATACTCCTTCTCGGCCTCGCCATTCGCGCCGGGAGCCACGCCGGGGAGCGGATGGTGGTCCTCGATTTCCATTTCCAGCTCTTCGTCGTAGCTGTCCGCAAGGTCGCGGCTGATCCGGCGGATGAGCTCATCGTGATCGAGCGGCGGCAAACTCATGGGCGGGACAATCTCGTACGTGCGTTCAGGGGACAACGGATCGTCCACCGGGAATGTTTCGGTTTTGTGTCGGACGCAGGAGTTGTGCCGCGGGGGCTGGTACGAGCATTCATGCGGGAGGGCAAAGAGGCGCCGCCGGCCGCAGTTTCGCGAGGGGGTCACGAGTTGCGACCGGCGGCGTTGCCTGGGTAACCGTTCATAAGGCGGTTACCTGTCGGACGTAGAGGCGACGTCCGACGCTGAGGAGATTGCAACCGCCGTACCAGCGGGTGCTTTCTCCTTTCGAATTATATAGAACAGTTACTTACAGCCTCTAGTGAATGTTGAGTCGGAACACCGGGCGACCGCGTTCGAACGACCATGGCGCGCCAGCACCGCGAATCGCACCGTTCCCGTGCGTGACGTCACCCAACAACGCTTTAACTACTTCACCCGAACACACGAGGCATACGCCGACACCTGATCTTTCTCCCCCGGCGGCGAGACGCGCAGCCGGATGTCCCCGCCGGCGCCCTTATAGATCTCGGCGTACGGTTGCTCCGTTCCACTGTTACGCGTGCTGGACCACCCACCCCTGACGCCGGTGATGTAACACCGCACGTTGTTCGCATCGGCGGCCGACACCAATTGAGCGTCAGAGGTCGAAAGAACCTCCTTGGCAGCGTAGCTAGGCGTCCACGCGGCACACCCATTAGTCCAGGACTCACCGGTGAGCGGACCAGTCTTCAACGGCGGTGGCGGCATCGGGTTGTGCATTTGTCCAAGCACGATTTTGCCGCCGCTCTCCCCCACCCTGAGCGTATCGGGCCGCTGCTCCAATGTGGATTGAGCGATGTTGCCGATGAGCCCGGACAGCACGTTGGCAGACCCTGTTCCGGTGACGGAGGCATCAACGCTCTGCGACAGGTTCGCACCATCCTTATCAAACACGGTGAACATGCTTGCAAAGCAATTCTTCGGATCAGGAACAGTGACGATGTCCTGATAGTTCATGCACTCCGCAGTGCCGCCCGGCGGCGCCTGCGGCGGCCCGCCCGTCGGGTCGACAAGGACACGCGCCTTCCACTGATTTCCATCCGTAAAGATTCTGGCGAAGCTCCCGCGGTAGTTCGGGTCCCCGATCGGAATGCTCGACGCCGTGGTTTGCCAGAACGGGCCGTGCACCGTTTTCCAATAACAGAACCCAATCGGGCAATCCGGCCCGCCGGTGCAGGAACTCAGGTTGACGGTGGTGTCGACGCGGGTGGAAGCCGGTTCCGACTGAGTAGCACCATTAATAATGGTGCCACCCCCAGGCGCCTGCTTGCACGCCGCCTGGAGCGCGTCGAAATGCTTGATGAACTTCGTGTCGCCCACGGCGCCGGGCGGCATCGTTTTATTGAACGCCAGCTGCAGGATGGTGCCGCAATACCCCGGAATCTGAGTCGAGACTTCCGGAAAATGGCGACCGCTGGCGTGACAACCCGTACACGGAAGTTCTCCGGGTGGCGTCAACACGATGCCGTTCAACGCTGTGGTGGGCCCGGCATTCTGCGGCCAACTCGGGTGCACCAGTGGGTCTTGCCACGCCTTCGGGATGATCTTGTTGCCCAAATCCATCGGCTGGCCAGGGTGCACGATGTACGGGTTCTCACCGGCGTGGCAATCCGTGCAGACGCCCCCACTGCCATCTTTCAGGTCGGCGCCGCCGGCGAACGCAGCAAGCGGCACCGCCGTGCCCTTCTGAATGTCGAATTGCTTCTTGTTGCGTTGGTTGTCCCAGAAGCACGATTTGCTCGTGTCGGTTCCGAGGCAAATCATTCCCAGCAGCCCAATGGTGTTACCGCTCGAGCGCGGCAGCGCCATGCACACGCCGCGCGGCGATTCACTTTCGACGGCAAAGATCTCGGACTGCGGCGACCCGAGGAAGTCTATGGTCAACAGACCCTTGCTTTTCCATTCCGGCGAGCCCCAGTCGGGCGGGATCGGGACCCCTGCCCTTCTACATTCCTCCACGTATTCAGGGCCGCCTGCTTGAGTGGCCGAAAGGAATTTGAGCCCGCCCGCCTCCGCCAGCTGATCGAGGAACCGCTTTCGAACGGGCCCCGAAGCCGGGTCTTTCGGCGGGGCGTCGGTATCTTCGATCTGCACGAAGCGCGTGAGCAGCGCGACGTTTTTACTCGCCAGGAATGGCGCGTCCTGCGGCTTCACTGATTCGATCAGCGAGGCAAGAAGCGACGCGTTGACCAGGAGCTGCTCAGCAGTGCCCTCGGGCTGCATGCGCTGGAGGCGCTGCTGCTCAGACGTGAACGTCGTTCGTTGGCGCTCGCCACTCTGGGTATAGAGGCGCTTGAGGTAAAAACGCTGCGCGTCGAGCGCGAACTGCGCCGAAGGTTCGAGAATGGGCCTACCGTCCCGCCCGAAGATGACGCCGTGGCCGACCGTGAGCACGGGGTCCGCCTCGGCGACCTTCCAGTTCTCGATCTTGTCGGATGAGACGTGCGGCCCCGGACAGCCGGCAAGCAGTGCGGCGACTACAAAGGCGACTATTATTCTTATCATGACGTTCCCTATCGTTGGCCGTCGAGCGAGGCAGGATCCCACGCCTGGCACGGCTCCGGCGTGACGCCCGAACATCGCCGTGTCGAGTGTGGTTCCTTGATAGGTTCTGTGGCCAAGTAGCGGGGCATCCCAGGGGATGCGATCTGAGTGATTCCGCAACGATCACGCGCCCTTCGTCATTTGCTCCATGAAGCTTTCGACGTACGGCCGCGAAACCTGCCGATTGAAGAGCGCAAATCGAGACAGGTGGGGTAGCCGACCTAGCGTTACCGCGTGGCGGAGCGGCACATCGAACCGCACGATCTCAGCACGACAGTTGCCCCATCCAGTCGGCATGACCTGATGGGTCTGTGTCACGCTCAAGAATAGCGACCTGGCGTGCCCGACTGTGGCATTTACTTACTCCCATTCCCCGCCCCCCGCCGCGGCCGCGGGTGTGTCATTCCCCATTCCCGCTTCCACCCCATGATGGTCGGGTGCGAGGGGCCATATTCCCGAGAGATTGCAGCCACGGACTTCTTCCCCCCTTCGAGCTCGGCTTTGATCTGCCCTTTGATGTCTGGAGAGAAGCGCGGCCGCCCGCCACTCCCCGCCTCCGCCGTCGAAACCGGTGCCGGTGCCGGCGGCGACGCTCTCTGCGCACCTTCGGGCTTCGTCGACTGAAGCGTCTTCCGCAACGACGCCGAAGCGTGAGGTAAGAGCGCAAGAATCAGGCTATCAACCGAGTCCAGGCCCACTCGCTTGGGCAACGCGAGCAATGCCTTCCGCTGCAGATCCCGAATCTTTTGCTCGAGCACCCGCTTCTGCCGGTCTATGCGCGAGAGACGCGCTCTTACGCCGCTGATATCCATATCCATCCTCGATGCTGACCTTCAGTCGATCAGCGAGCCACGTTTTTCGAAACTGACTACCGCTTGTGCGCTTGATTCCGTGAGTTGGCTTGTGGCGACTGCTCGTACGTTGGCTTTTCCCCAGGCGCCTTCCCGGGTGGCAACCCAACCATCGAGCGAGACCACGAAAGGCGAATGACTCCGGGACCGGAGCTCTCGCCGGTAGGCCCAACCGAGTCCACCCCCAGCGCCTTTAGCGCTCCGAGCAAGCTCGTGAGCCGCGTCGGACAAACCATGCCGCCTACGCCGAGATGCTCGATCGCGGGATCGACGATGGCCAGCTGCCTGACGTTGCGGAGATTGAACTCGGCAACGACGGTTGATAGTGACGCTCCGTTCAGCAGCAGGCAGTCCCGCGGTACACCCTCTTCATCGACAACCACCTGATGTTCGAGTGGCTCGGCCGTGCAAAGCAGGGGCGCCGCGCTCAACCCGAGCGCGACTACCGCATGGGCCGCTCTTCGCGGCGCACTGTTCCGATTGCACATTTTTGCCCACCTCTTGTTGTTCACCGACGGTCTTCCGGGCCGCGCTGGCAACCCTGAAGGCTCTAGTTCGCTTCATTAGGGACTGGATACCCCAGGCTGCACGCATGCGCGATCCGCGCCACCACCGGGCCGGCTTGTGTCGCCTCGCTCGCGGATGACGACAGTGGCCGAGCCTTTGCGCTCCACCGTGAGTTCGGGATCGCTCACGAGCACGCTGATCAGCGCGGCGGGGTTGTCGAGATTCAACATGGCCGTGACCTGACGCAGACACGCCCGCCCTTCGACGATGAACTTGAGCGACGGAGTGCGTTGGTTGAACGCGCTGGCGATTTCGGCGAGCGTGCTCTTCGTAAACTGAACGCGCGCACTCGGCCTCTCCGGAGTATCGGACGATGCCTCCACCCTTATGACCTCGACCAGGCCGTCGGGCGTGATGCGCGCGCTGCCGCCCGCTTTCACCGTTCGTCCCGCGCTTTGGTGCGCGCGCCCCGTCACGAGAATCGTGCCCTCGCTCGCCTGAATATCGGCTTGAGAGCCATCCCACCGCACGTCGAACTGAGTGCCTATGGCCTCCACGGTGCCGTTCGGAACAATGACGCGAAATCTTCGCGCCAGATCATGCTGGACTTTGAAGTTGGCCTCGCCGGCAACGAGACGGACTTCGCGAAGCGAGCTCGTGAGACGCACGCTCACGAGGGATTTATCCTGCAGCAGGATTTTCGAACCTTCCTCAAGTGCGACCATCTGGATGCGGCCGGAGTTGGCGCCGTAGTCCACCCACTGGTCCGCACCGCCCGACCTCCACACCGTTACGAGCAGCACACCAACGACTACGACCGCAACGAGGCTCGGAGCCAGCCGCGAACGCCAGAAGCGCCGCATCTTCTCGTTGCTTTCCCTGGGCGCTTCGCTGCTCGGGGCCGACGACACATCGGCGGCCGAGCGTTCATCCTCATCAGCCGTGCCTCGAGCCAGCGTGACCCACTCGGCGGCGCTGCGGCCGGGCGTGGCCTTCAGGCCGGACAGCACGTCTTCCAGCGCCTGCTCCTCCAGATAAGCCCCCACGTGCTCCGGAGCTTCGAGAGCCCATTTCGCGAAGGCGCTGCGCTCCGCGTCACTGATCTTTTCCTCATCCCTGAGAAGCTCCGCCCAGCGCGCCGCATCTCGTGGCGCCGTGGTAGCGTTTTCAGCCGGTACTATCATGTGCGTGTCCGTCCTTGTTTTGCGTCACTCAAGATTGACTTCAGGCGGCGACGTGCGTCCGTCAGTCGCCGCTCGACCTGATACTTCGTCAGCGCGCACTCTTCTGCGATCTCCTGGTTGCTCCAGCCCTGGAGATCCAACTCCAGGACCGCTCGCAACTTCGTCGGCAGGGCCTCCCTGGCCTCTTCCAGTCTTTCCATCAACGCCTGCGGGCCTGGCAACTCGTCGCGCGGCATCGTCAAGGAGTCTTCCGTCGTCTCCTGAGTGGTGTCCTCCGTTGCGTCGTCGCTCGCTCGAGGATCGGAAACCACCCGGTCGCGTGAGCGGCGCTCGAAGTGCCGGGCCGCCACGCTCTGCGCGACCTTGCGGATGTAGGCCCACGGCTTGCGCAGCGTGAGGAAGTCCACCTCGTTCTGAAGCAGGTCGAGCCAGGTTTCCTGAACCATGTCTTGCCGCTCGTGCGCATCCGGCGAAAAGCGGCGGCAATAGACGAGCAGCTTCGAGCTGTATTGCCCGAACAACCTCGCGATGAGCTCCGCATTGCCGTCAGATTCAGGGTCGTCGTCCGGTCTTGACATGAGGCTCTTCGTATTGCTGAAAACCGGCTCATTCAACCCGGCAGGGCGTTTAGTACAACGGAGCATATGCAACCAGCGATGTAACGAGACTGCGGACACCGATATGCGATGCTCTCCCCCTGCGACCAATCTCCTTTCGGCGCAGGCCTGCGGCGGCCATGGTGGAACCTTCTTCGATTCCACACTGACTTACCCGTAGCGTTGCAGCGCAACGGTGGCCGTGCTGTAGAGCGTTTCATTGTTTCCTACAGGTATAGAGGGGAAACCGAGGATAAACCCCGCAACTATTTTGAACGGGGGACAGGGAAAGCGAGGGAGGAAGCTTGAAACGTTCGTTGATCGGAATCTTGTTGGCGGCAAGTATCGCAATCTCTGGCACCGGTCCATGCGCAGCTGCAGGGCCCGCGCAGCGTTTCGACTTCAATATCGATACGCAGCCACTGGAGTCGGCGCTCAAGGATTTTTCGGTCCAGAGCGGCATCGACTTCTATCTGCCACTGGCGGAAGGGTGGAATGCCCCGATGGCTCACGCAGTTCATGGCGTGATGTCACCCGAGGCTGCGTTGGACCGGATTCTCGCGGGGTCCGCCGTGAATTATCGATTCGTTGCGCGCAACACTGTGCGAATCGAGGTGGGCCCCCGGCGAGCCGATCGCGTGCCTGCGAACGCCGAGAACCTGCAGACGGCGATTCCGGAGGTCTTCGTGCGAGGCCGGCGGATGATCAATGTCGATATTCCGCGGACTACGCGTGATCTTCAGCCTTACATTGTGCTGGATCGGGAACAGATTGAGCGCGCGCAGGCGGGGTCGACTGAGGCGCTCATCCGCCGACTGGTACCTGCGAACAGCTCCGGGGAGAGTGCAAACCGCGCTGGCACTCTCTTCGCCGGGACAAGCCGCATCAATTTGCGCGGCCTGGGATCGGATCAGACTCTGATTCTCGTGGATGGGCGACGGCTCGCGGCGCCGTTCATCGGTGGCTCACCCTCTCAACCGGATCTGTCTGCGATACCGCCCGCCGCGATCGAGCGCATCGAGATCCTGCCTGTCAGCGCATCCGGAATTTACGGCGGCGCGGCAGCGGGCGGCGTTGTGAACATCGTATTACGACACGACTGCAGTGAGTCGCGGTTGCGCGTCGAGTACGGAAATAGTCTTTCTGGGGACTCTGCAAGGCAGGGTGCGTTTCTCACCCATTGCTTCTCATTGAACGATGAGCACACTCAGCTGCAGTTGACGGGGAGCTTCGTAGAGCAGTCGAGGCTGTTGGCCGGAGAGCGGGATTTCACAGAGCGAGGACGTGCAACCATCTCTGGACACAATCCGTCTGGCACCGCGTATGGCTTGTTGCCCCCGCTGGGCAGGCAAGTAAATATCGTGAGTGCGGATAGCGCCGGACTTTTCGGCCCCGGCTCACCGAACTTCACGACTGTGCCGGCGGGTTATACGAGTACCGATGGCATAGGGCCGCTACTCGCGAACGCAGGCAAGTTCAATCTCGAGCAAGCAGACAGCGCTCAAGCCGACGGCGGACGACGCGCGCTCCTGGATGCCCCAGCGACTCAATATTTCAACGGTACGCTGACGCAGACTCTCACGGATGCCGCATCGGCCTTTGTCGACTTCACCGCTACGAAGAACACGATGCGCACGCCAACCAGCGCCGCGGACTTTGCCGGCCTGAACGTCGCGCGCATTTCGGCTACCGCGCCTAACAATCCGTTCGGTCGCGATCTGATCGTCACGGTGCCTGCGTCGAGCGGAGATGGCGTCCTGAGCGGGCGTCTGACGTCGAAACGAATCACCGTTGGGTTGAATATAGCCCTACCCCGCGCCTGGAACCTCGGCGTCGAGAACACGTCGTCGCAGTGGAGGCTTCGCTCGAACCAGCCGCGAGCTGTGGCTGCCGATGACGACATCGCCTCAGGCCGCCTCGACGTTCTGCGAGACGTGCAAATCCAGCCGTTCGATTTCACGCCGTATTTGCGCGAGTTTTCTTCCGTGCAGCGCCCGTCGAGTGCGAATGTGTCAACCGTTCGGATGGCGGGGCCTGTGCTCCGCATGCCCGCAGGGGCGGTTGTTTTCTCGGCATTCCTCGAGCATCGGCACGAACGCTTTGCCGGGGGAACGGAGTTCATGTTCAACCCGCTATCTGATTCCAGCACTACGACCGCGTTCTATGGGCGGCAGCTTCAGTCGATTGACAGCGCGTACGCTGAGCTTCGTGTCCCGTTGGGCGGGTCAGGAGCCGCCGCTGGCGAAGCGCCATTCGAGATGCAGTTTGCGGGACGGTACGATCGGTACCGGGCAGACTCAGCACCCCCCAGGATTTCCCCGCGACTGGCCGAGCACGTCGAACGCTCCAAAGCCACATTCACGGTCCAAAGCCCCACGGTCGCATTTCAGTATCGACCGCTTACCGCGCTTCGCCTGCGAGGAAGCTACGGAACGGGCTTTACGCCGCCCTCCAGCAACGAACTCGCTCCACCGGTCTCACGGACTTTTCCAGCTGGGACGTTTCACGACTCACGGCGCGGCCAGGAACCCACCGGACTCATTAATCTTCGCGCGGGAGGCAACTCGGATCTTGAGCCCGAAAAATCGCGCACTTGGTCCGCTGGCATCATCCTGGAACCCTCGTTCGCGCCGGGTTTCAATCTCTCAGTTGACTACGTACGCATCAGGCGGAGCAGCGACATCGTCAACCCGGCCGACCTGGCTCCGAGCGATTTGCCGCGCTTCGAGCTCTACTACCCGGGCCGAGTTACGAGGAGAGCGCCAGCCGTGGGCGACCCGTACGGAGTTGGGCCGATTACGGCCATCGATGCCACGCGAATCAATGCTGCCAGATCGCGAGTCACCGCCTGGGATGGCCGGCTTCAATACGATTCTCCCCAATGGCGTGTCGGCACTCTGCATGCGCTCACGCTGGCCACTTGGGAACCGGTCTTCGAAACACAAGTTGCACCATCATCGAATCCTGTGAACCAAGCCGGAGTCTCCGCAGGATCTCCGTTGAGATTCAGCGCGTACGCCGAATTAGCGTTCACACACCAAGCCTGGACAGTCGGCTGGAACACGCGCTACTTCAACTCATACGCCGTTTCGCGAAATGACCTCGACATCCAGAATCAGGGCGCAGAGCGGGTCTCGAGCCAGATGTATCACGACGCGTTCGCGAAATATCGGCTTGCACTCGACCGCACACTTCCGGACGCAGTGGACATCCAACTCCGCGTTCAGAACTTGTTCAATGCCCAGCCGCCATTCGACGCAGGCTCAAAGGACTTCGGATACGTGAGTAGCCTCGCAGACCCCCGTCTCGTCGCCTATAGCATTTCCGTCACTGCATACTTCTGACGCCCCGACCGGACCAGGCATAAAGCCACGCCTCCATGCCGATGAGCTCAAACAGAGGCACCGTCGCGCGGACAAGCGAGGAAGGACCGCCGGAGAGAGCTGCTTCGAGCTTCGGCCGGTCAACAAGTCCGCGCCTCGCGAGCACGCCGTCGAGAAGTAACTCGCGAACGAATGGCAGATTCCGCTGAAGAAGCTTCCACGCCAACTGTTCCGTCCCGCCCTTCCAGCGCCGCTCGAGAACCTCGCGCGGCACTTCGCGGTTGAATGCCTCCCGTGCAACCGCGCGCTCGCGACGTTGACGCATCTGCATGAACGTCGGGATGCGCAGGCACGTCTCGATGATGGGTTGAGACAGTAGTGGTGAAATACTCTGAGGATCGCCATCTCGATCCCACGGGCCGTAGTAGCGTCGACGTCCTGTAATCAGAGTGATCTGCCACAACTTCCCGGGTGAGCACCCTCGTGTCGAAGACACGAAGGGAAGCTCGAACGATCCGTCCGCCAGTACAGACCTCACCACTTCAGGATGAAGAAGCGACTGATCCTCCTGATCGCCACGAAGAATCGCCGTCACGTCCCAGCGATAAGGCACGAACGCGTGATGAAGCGCCCGAAATAAACTCCTCCAGAGGTTTTCTCCTTCAGTGACGGCGGAATGCGTGAGCTGGCCGAGGAACTCCGCAGAAGGTCCCTGACTTCGTAGCAAATCCGCCAGGTAGAATTGGGTGTGGTGCCGGCAGAAGAGTTCGTCGCCGCCATGGCCTTTGAAAATCGCTCCAGCACCGGCGTCGAGCGCCAAATCCGGCTCGATGCGATCAATCTGAGAAGTGCGCATTCCGGGACTACGCTCCAGGCGTACCTGCGAGAGAACCGTACGCAAGTCGACATCGGAGTGCCGCGACAGCTCGATATGGCGGCACTTTGCACGTTCCGCTACCAGGCGGGCGAACTGGCGTTCATCGCTATCCGGGCCTTCGGCGAAATGCGTGAAACAGACGACGTCAGAATTAGAGGGCATTTCGCGGAGGCAGCCCAGGAGAATGGAAGAATCCAGGCCACCGGACAGCCCCAGAGCGATGCGGCCGGAAGTCGTCCCCCAAGCCTGAACGCATGACAGCGTGACATCATGAAGTTTCGTCGCGGCTGACGGGAAGCTTCTGAAAGGCGCCGCCCGTGCGATACGAACAGGATCCCAGTATCGATGCAATGTGCGGTGCTGGGCGAAAGCCTCCTCGCAGAAGCCCGGCAGAACTTCCTGAACTTCGTTCAGCCCAGTCTGGGTGGAGAGCATCGGCCCCATCAGCGATCGGGCCACTTGTCGCCAGTTGACCGAGAGTTCCCTACCTTGCAGAAGTGCGAACGCCTCAGTCCACGAGAAATACACATCGACGCCATCAATCGAGCTGCGGAGGCACGGTAGCGTGGACGCTGGCCCATGCAGCACCCATCGGGTCCGCGTGTTCGGATCAAGTATCAGCGCGACATAGTTTCCCCAGTAGTTTGCGACTAGATGGCGCGCCCCACTGTTCAGAATGCCCAGGCGCTCTTCATCGCTGAAGAGATCGCAACGGACCGGCGTAACGTCAGACGAACGAAATAGATCACCGATCACGATGCCATCATCGCCGATAGCGACTGACGATCGCCCCCGCGCCAGCGCTCCAGCGGTCAAAACCACAAAGCCGACTTGGTTTACCACCAGGCTCCACGCAGCCGAGTCTCTTCGGCAGGAATCAATCAAACGCTCTGCCGCGGCGCTGCCTTTCGGATCTGCAGGATTCCAGAAGAATCCAATAAATCGGAACACTTCCTTCGTCCCTTAAACGGCCAGAATCGGAGTGTACGAACGCACGTAGGCGGGTGTGCCGTTCAGAACGTAGGCCTCGTATTGCACCCAGTTGTGTGAACCGAACGGATTGATCTGAACGCCGATGACCCAGGTGGGATATGAGCCGTAATGAGCGAGGAACTCCATCAAGGTGAGCGAGTCGAGCAGGCACCGGCCCTTCTGGCCGTAAAAAAACGCGCGAATGTGATAGAACGCGCTCACGAGATTTCGCGCCGTGTCCAGGTCGAATGCCTTGCCCGCCTTTACCGCGGATTGCTTTCGCATGCGGAGGCGATCTACAACATCCGGAAATGCGCGGAACCTGAGGACAAACAATACCGTCAGCAGCGACATCACAAACCACAGTACAGTGAAGACTCCTGCGTGCCGCGCTTCCATTTCTTCCCACGGGATCAGTTCTGATTCAACTGTAGCCAAGACCAAGGGCGGTCGAGTTTCGGCGGGCCCGTTTGAATCAGCAAGGAGGCCTTGCTGGACGAGCACTTCCGCCAGAGCGCGCGCGTCGTCGATCGAGATATCGCGATCATCTGCGTGCGACGGCCAATCCTCGACCACAAGTGAGAGCGCACGGGACTGAATTCCCTCCAGCCCCGTATATGCATCATTCTGCAGATTGAGGAGTATGGCTCCTTCCTCTGCCGCACAGACGTATACGCGGGGGGCGAGATGATACGGGCGCATAGGTGGCTGTCCCCGCTGACGTGGCCAGGAGCGGCACACAAGTGAATGCTCGATCCTCAGCCAGTTTTCGACTCAGCGCTCTGGTGGCGCCTTCATTAAAAGCGTGACGCTGCAGGGTCAACGCCACGCGCCTTCACATTGTCAGGCGAACGGCGGCCTCCTCCAGAACTCGTACACCGGGTCATCCCACTGAAAATTTCCAGAGAAGTCCCGCGTGACGGCCGAGACTGAGCCCAATCGAATGAAGGTGAGCTTCATGACATCCTCCTCGAAGATGGGAGATCCAATTTGCGACCAACGAGCGTATTGTCTATATGCGGCAGCGGCCATTCGCAACCACGCTCCGGCGGCAGGGTATTCACGAAGCTAACTTATGTCACGCCAAATTTAAGCGCGCGACGCAGCAGTGTAGTGATACAGGGATCCCGATCGCGAGATCTCAAGACAGTGATCGGACCGGCGCATTAGCATCGCCCGACTGTTGGGTCTCCCACAGAGAGGCATAATAGTCATGACCTGCCAGAAGCTGGGCATGCGTGCCTCGTTCAGTAATAGCACCATCCCTCAGCACTACTATCTGATCCGCATGAACGACAGTCGAAAGGCGATGGGCAATAATAAGCGTCGTCGTCGCGCGCGCGACAGTACGCAGATTCCGAAGGATTTCGCGCTCCGTTGCACTGTCGAGCGACGAGGTTGCTTCGTCGAATACGAACAGTCGCGGCTTCTTGATTGCGGCCCGCGCAATGGAGATTCGCTGCCTCTCCCCACCCGATAGCTTGACGCCGCGCTCGCCTACGCGCGTGTCATATCCCTCGGGTGACTTCGCGATGAACTCGTGAAGATGAGCGAGCTGCGCGGCCTCTTCGATATCTTTCTGTGTGCTGCCGAACCTGCCGAACCCGATGTTGTAGCCGATAGAGTCGTTGAAGACGACGGTATCTTGCGGGACCACTGCTATGGCGCCACGAAGCTCAGGCAATGACAGTTCGGATGTCGGGACCCCATCCAGAAGTATTGTGCCGGTGCCCGGTTCAAACAGGCGCACCAGTAGACGCACGAGCGTGGATTTTCCTGCACCACTCCCACCGACTATGGCAAGAGTGTTCCCAGCGGGAAGCAGGAAGCTCACATCCTTTAGTACGGCACGATTGTCGCCGTACGAGAGGCTGACGTTCCGGAATTCAAGCTCGGCAGGGAGTACGTCGTTTTGATACTCACCGGCGTCCGTGGCGCGGCGGGCGCCAATGTCGCGCACCGACTGCCGGGACTTCCACACTGCTGAGGCCACCGGTGCGGCCTCAACGGGCAAGAGCGTCAATGCCGGTGTCGGCTCCGAACTCTCCACCTTCTCCCGAAGCAGCGCCAGCATCTTGCTCAGCATCGCCGCTCCTTGCGACAGCCCCTGTACGGCATATCCGAGCATCTCGATCGGCTGCATCATCTGCAGAATGTAAGTGTTCACGAGCACGAACTCGCCCACCGTCATCCGCCCGCCGAGCGCATCCCTTGTCGCAATGGCAACCGTGAGGGCCAGGAACGATGCGAAGATGCTCGCCACGACGAGACCGTTGATCGCATAGCGCCGATAGAACCGTACCCAGCTCTCCTCGGTGTTGTTCAAAGCGCCCCGCACTTTGTGCCGGACCACGGCTTCCGCAGTGAAAAACTTCACCGTCTCATAGTTCAGGATGCTGTCGGTCATGGTCGCATTGGCTTCGACGTGGGCGGCGGATGCCTCCTCCGCAGCTTTCGCTACTTTGACCACGAACAGCGCAAACGCCGTGGCATAGCAGACAACCGCCGCGCAGAAGATCAGAAAGAACACGGGTCGCCCGAGCCGCGACAGGATCCAGGCCGTCGTAACGAGTTGGGCGGCGACGGGTAGTGCCGTGAAAACCAGGTGATGGACAATCAATTGGTAGCCCTGCAACCCATTCTCCAGCGTCTGATTCACTCCGCCGGTAGCACGCTGCAGGTGGAACCGCAGAGGCAGCCGCATGATGTGATCGAACACGCGCTCGCTGATCGAGCTGAGCATGCGACGCTCGGCGCGCGCATATACCAACCCCCGGATCTCGCCAACGGAACGCGACAGCCATTGGCTCAGCACATAGAGAGTGACGAGTACCCCGATCGCCAGCGAGCCGACATTTACCTCACCCGAGAGCCTGTCGACGATGAGCTTGAGCGCGAGCGGACCCAAAGGTGCCAGGACGGCCGACAGCAGCACGAGCACCAGTACGACGATGATTCGCCGCTTTACGAAGGGCGTGGCCTGCGTCCAGATGAGATCGAAGATCTCCCGGATAGTCGCTCGCGCTGAACGGATCGCCTGGTACATGTCCTCTCCCTGGTTCATGTCGCCGTCGGAATCGACTTCAGACTCAGGCATTAATCGCACAGGGTCAGTGCGGAAGCCAGCGGGCCCTCAGCCTGCGCCCGCAAAGAAATCGCGCCGCTATTACCTCAGTCTGGCACCGGCGGGGAAGCCTACAACCAGATAAGGCAATCACCACGCTCAAGCGACTTCCCTAGGTAGCTCCAACGAACTTGGGAGGCATGGACGGACGCACACCTTCACGAGAATTGCATGTGAAGTTTGGTTGAGCGGATAGCGGGAAAAGCGCCTCCCGTCGCACGGGAAGAAAAGCACTTGGCCGCCCTGAGACTGAAGGCTTCTGAAAATTCCCGTGCCGCTCGCCACAACGCCAGCGCGCCGGAAAGTGTTTCGTTACGGCGATCTCAAGTTGAGCAGCGATTTCCTCCGGGACGAACCGCCCAAAAAGATGCAATCCCGATGATAGGTTAAGAAATCCCGGCTTGGCGCAAAGCGATCCGGCATTTCTTTGATCGTCCCACTGAGAAGGCGATTCCCTTTGGCCTAAGCCGATCGGCCGCGAGCGCTACGTTTCTTCTTCAGCCGAAGAAGCCCCCCGTTTCCGCGGACACATCCTTTGGGAGCAGCGCGGCCCTCGATGCCGAGCCAGCTCCCGCTCTTTCCACTCCACTGCGCCGCAGCCTCGCCACCATCCCCTGAAACTGATGCGACCTCAGGTTCGACATTCCTTGCACCCTGGAGCTCGGGACGCGCCCCCGCCCCCAGCTTCCGCACCTTAGGAAACCCCGCCTTCGACCATGACCCTCGCCGTGGAATAGTTCCCGGCGGCACATTCTTGCGCAGGCCGAACATGCGGCCACAACGCTTCCAGGTGGCGTCGATTCGCATGAACGCAATTCTATGCGCGGCGTGTTTCCCGAGCCACGCATCAAGTTGCTTCTGGTGGGCAGAGGTCCAGCTGCCGCCTATCTGGCGGGCGAACCAGCGCGCCGCTTCCTGCTCGACCACTTCACTATCCCTGCTCAGTGTCACCTGTCGAACCTCCGGCTCTTCGTGTGCCTGTTTGCCAAACATACAGCGGCCGAGGCGACAGCCGTTAAATCGAGACGTTCGGGAAGCTTAAATCCTGAGGATTGCAATTTAAAGGCAACATTCGCTCGACGGGAGCGCGTGCCGGGACCAGCCGAATTCATGCTGCGTCGCAGAGTCGCTACGCGCGCGTCACCGAGACAAGAGCCTCTTCGCCAACCCCAATCAAGCCAAGCGGAAGGCTCAATGACGGTCACCGTCACACACATGCTGCCTCGGTCGATCCGCACGCTTCCCGATAGCATCGCGCAAGCTCGCGCTACTATGCTGTCTGTTCTTCAAGTACGCAGGGACGCGTCACATGAGCTCATCGCAGACAATCCATGTATGGAGCCGCTGCCACCACTGCGGCATGAATCCAATCACTGGGCCGTGCTTTCGGTGTGAGACCTGCCCTCTCGGGCCGGATATCGACCTGTGCACACAGTGTCACCAAGGCTATCTTGCAGGGTGGGTTCAGCACCCGGGCCCCGATTCCACGGTGCCGGCAGGCACGCCGAGCACGCATCAATTCGCTCGAAGTGAAGGCACTTCCAGCGACCAATATGCGACCTGGCTCGAAACCGACGCCCGCACGCTTCCACCTCCGTTCGTACCTTCCGGCTTCCTGGTACGCCCGGAGTTTCGGTCCGGCCGCGAGTCCGTGTTCGGCGGCTATGGATTCGTAATAAGGATTGAGTCGCAAGTAATAATGCTCACAGCCCTGCACGTCATGGATGAGCTGATCAAACTCAAGGCCGTCGACGCCACCGCGCGCAACTCAAGTTACTCCGGCGAAGAACTGCCGGCACACGTGAGTTCCGTGCGCCTCTACGACGTGCTGAGGAACCCCTGGGCACTGCATGAGTTGGGAAATGCCGGACCCATGCTCGTGCTCCCGAACGCGCGCACGGCGGACGACGAACCGTTCTCCTCTCGCGACATCGCCGCGTTCCGCGTGAGCCGGCCCGTGAACGCGCTGAATCCGCTGGCGTTGGCAGACAGGGCGCCAGAGCCGGGCGATGCGGTCTGGCTCGCCGCGGCCATGCCCGACCAATCCCGCACTCGTCGGGCCGTGTGCGTGGAGAGCACCCCAGGCAGCTTTGTATTTCGCTACACGGAAGCAAAAGAGATGGCACCGCACTCCAGCGGCGCGGCGCTTCTGGATCGTGACGGCGCTGTGGTGGGCATCAACACTGGCCTGGGCCGCTTCGAGGGGCACGAGATCGGACACGCCAATCCGTTGAACAGCATCAGGACACACCTCGAGCAGGCAAGGCCGGGCGAACGCGATACCTGAGAGTTCGCGCCCCGTTTGGTGGGATACATCGACCCGCCAACACAGACACACTTGAGACCACTACGGGCTCAGCGACGCCCGGTGCGTGCTCTCGGGCCGCTGCTGCCACCGGACGTCGCGGACAAGCTGCCTGAAAGCTTTAATGACGTACCTTCGACGTATCGCGGACCTGGACGTGCCGTTCGGCATTGTCTACGCGAACAAGAGTGAGTTCCTCGAAGGGGTCGATAAGCAGGTGAGCCTGCATGTAGGTGTGAAGTTTCGGGCGCCGGTCAAGGAAGACTCAGAGGGTGAGTGATCGATTGATCCTCGCGACCCAGTGAAAGCGACCTCTCAGCCGCCCGGCGATCGAGGGCTTCCGGCCGCGAACTCGGCCCACAAGCGGCGCTGCCAAGCGAACCGCACGCGAGCGCCGACGCCTTACGGATAACTCGTTCGCCCCAGCCCGCAGGTCGACGCCAATCGCCAATACCACACGGGCCCTGTGAGGACCGGCCATCTCGACACCCGCTGCTGATCATTGCGCACGGCGGGTGCCGCGATTGGGGCGTCCGCCAGGACGCTCTCTTCACCCTGCTTTGAAGTCGTCAGCCAAGGTGCTTCACCTAACGCCCAACCCCGGCGTCGACGAACCTCATCTATGACGGCCTCATACCGAACCTGCAGCTCACGGTGATGCTCTCGCAGTAGCGCCGTGCGCCACTCGAACAGCCGCTGAAGACGGGAGTGACGCTGAATGAATGGTACCAATAGAACGGGCCGCAGCAGTGCCGCCAATGTCAGGTCCGCCGCGGTGAACTGGTCGCCCACAAGGTAGCGGTGATCATCCAGGCGAGCGGCAGCGCTCAACAAACAGTGTTCCACCTGCTCGAATATCCGATCATCGCGGTTGTGCAGGAAGCGAAAGCGCTGGGCCAGCACGCCGGCAATGATTGACCCCGCCAGACGCGCCTTGAGCTTCTGCCCTTCGCCAGCGGCAATGAGCTTGGGCAGGAACAACTCAGCCAAGAGACCGGGGCACTCCAGCGCGATCTGCGTGTACGCCAACCTTCGCGCTGCGAGACCGAGCACGGAGTCGAGCCACACTATCCACCGCGACACCGCCTCCCGCTCCGGGGCGCTCGAAGGATAAAGGGCCGGGCTCGGATAGGTGCGCTCCAGATACTCGAGAATCTCCGTCGACTCCCCCACGACGGCGCCTGTCGCCTGGTCGGTAATTGTGGGCACGGTGAACAGCCGCGCGCCTGAATCCAGCGTGGTCTTGCACTTCAGATGCTGCATCTCGCGCTTGGTAAACGGGTCCACGTCGACCGCGCACCACTCGACGCCCTTGTAGTCGAGCGCCCAGCGAACCTTCTCGACGTAGTGCGACCAGTGGAGTTGGTACAGCGTAATCATTCGCGCAGCATGCCTTCAACGCGCATTGGAAGCTACGGCAGTGGCGGCCGACCAGTCCCTTCGAAGGTGCAAGTCAGGGCATGCAACCTCATGCGCCGCTCGGCCACCGCGCGCGTCAACCGCGACGGTGCGATCGATAAACCCGCGCACGTCCGCGAGCGCCGGCTCAGCGCCTCGCAGCGGCACTGAAAACGCCCCGACGACGTCCCAGTGCGAGCCGCCGGGGTAGAGGTGGCACTCCACGGGCAGGCGCACTACTGCAACTAGACCCTGGCACCACACACAGGGTTGACGTCGAGCGTCTGCGTCCTGGGAACAATCACCAGATCCATATCTTCCATGGGCACCGCGCCGAGCAATACCTGATCCCCCATGACGAGCGCCCCGCAAAACGCCACGCGGTCTTTGAAGCGAACCTCGATCGGCCCCACGTAAGGCACGAACTTTTGCGAGCCGTCCGCGAGAAAGACAGGCTTGCTCTCATTGATTTCCAGGCCGAGCTCAACGCGAACAGACTCCGGAATACACAGATACGTGCACCCCGAGTCAACCAACGCGCGCGCCTCCATCACCCGCAAATGCGGCAGGCGTGGATTCTTGAGAGTGAGAATGTCGGTGATGATGCCCACAGCCATGACTCCAATTTAGCACTGATTTCCTTCAGTGTACGAGTCAGCACGCATTGCCCGCAGCGCCGGTTCGCGTTGGATTCGTACAGAAATACGAGCTGCCCCTGTCGCCCAACGCATACGCTTGACAACTTTCGCGCGGCCCGCACCGTCGCAAATCTGCGCCACGCCTCCAGCAAAGTAAGCTTCGGCATTGTGGTGAGCGAAGCGACAGTCCGGCCCTGCGCCGGAAGGAAGGAGCCCGGGTGATCGAGGACATCAGAAACAAAGTCAGGCAGCTCTATCTCTTCCTGAAGGAAGCGAATCAGCTACGTTTCCCGCCGGTTCGCAGCGTTAGCCAGCATCCCAAAGCGATTCGGCTCGCGGATGCGCCTGACCATCCGTGCGTCCAGATCAATCGACCGCGGCATGGTGAGACCTCGGAGGCCATGGACAACTGCCTCGTGCGCGTTGGGCGGCCGGCTTCCACGTCCTGTCCCCCGCCTCCGTTCAATGTCAGCAGCTGGCTGCTGCCGGAATGGGACGACCCGTCAAAAGCAGCTTATTTCGCCGCGAGCCACAACACCGCTGGCACCGAGGGCTCTGCGCATACGATTCGTTTTGAGGATGACCCGCAGCGGGTCGCGGACTTCGACACCTGGTCCGCGCAACGGGATCATTGGGCCGTCACTGAGGTGGCGGCTCGCAAGGCGCTTTCGTTCTTCGAGCTCTTCTATGAGATTCATTCCGCCATCGAGAAAGACGGCGAGCAGCTCGAACTCATGGCAGGCGATGGGCGGCTCAACTGGCGGGCGGTTTCTTCGCTCGAGGGGGCTGTTCCCATAGACCACCCTATTCTTCTGAAGCGCGTCGAGCTTCGGTTCGATGCAAGTGCCGCCGAGTTCAGCATTCACGAGACCGACCGCGCGACGGAGCTTTACAGCGCGCTGTTTGTAGACCTGCAGAATACTGCCGTAGCGTCGTTGCGCAATCGGACGGCCGAGTTGGACAACGCGGGATTTCACCCTTGGGGTCGAGAGGAAACGGAGGGCTTTCTCAAAGCCGTCGTGCAAACGCTTTCGCCCACAAGTGGCCGGCTACTGAAGGACAAGCCGAGCGGCGAGCCGTCGGATGCACCGACAATGTGGCGCGATCCGATGCTCATTCTGCGCAAGCGTGTGGGCGGCATCGCAAGTGCGGTGGATGCGATCATTGATGACATCGACCGGCGGAAGGTGTTTGCGCCGGCGCTCGTGCAAATCACCGGCTCTACCGCTGATTGGGATGGGCCCGTAACGGGCCAGGCCGCTGCGTCAATGCAGACACCGTCACCGGTAGCAGCATCGATACCGGTAGCGCCATCGGCGCCCGCTACGACGTCAGGCTCAGGATCGTCTTCGACATCTGCGACAGCCCCCGGCCAGACAAATACCCCAACCCAAAGTGCCGCACCCACCCTGCCGTCGCAAGACATCTCTGCCACCGGGGCGTTCCCCGCCCCCGGCCCGATCCACGACGACGACGTGCTACTGGGCAAGGAAGCCAACCAGGAACAAATCCAGATCATCAAGCGCCTGAGCCACAGCGGCTCCGTACTCGTGCAGGGCCCGCCTGGCACTGGCAAGACACACACGATCGCCAACCTCATCGGCCACCAGCTCGCGCAGGGCAAGTCGATCCTGGTCACCGCGCAGACAGCGAAAGCCCTGCGCGTGCTGCGCGAAAAGGTGCCCGATGTCCTGCGCCCGCTTTGCGTAGCGGTGCTGGGCAGCGACCAGGATGCCCGCCGCCAGCTCGAGACCTCCATCGGCTCCATCACCGAGCGCCTGACCACCGAAACCAGCGCGTCGCTCGCCACGCGCGCGACAGGCCTCAGACAGCGCCGCAAGGCACTCCTCGCCGAATCGCAGGTCCTCACTCAGGACTTGAGAGAAGCACTCGAAAACGAATACCGCGAAATCGCAGTCGACGAGCGCCGCTTCACGCCATCCGAGGCGGCGAGATACGTCAGAGCCAACGCGGCCCAGCACGCGTGGATTCCGGCGCCTGTAAAACTTGAAATGCCGCTGCCTCTGAACTCCACGGAGTTCGCGCGGCTCTACTGCCTGGGCGCCGCGTTCACCGCGGGTGAAGACCAAGACGCCCGTCGCCCACTTCCAAACCTGGAAGACCTGCCCACCGAGCGCCAGTTCGAATCCCTCTCAGCCGACCACCAGCGATTGGTCACAGTGGACCTCTCCGCCGGCGCAACCCGCTGGACCCAAACCGGCAGCAGCGAGGCGATCGAATCCCTTGCCGCCGCCCTGGGCGAGGAGTTCTCCGAACACCTGCGACGCCAGGCCTGGCGCCCCTACGCCATCGTAGCCGGCATCAACGGCGGCACCCAGCGTGAGGTCTGGGAGCAGCTGATCCGCGGCGTCGAGGACGCAGCCGAAGCCAACGCTCAGTGCGCGCTGGCCCGCCACCATCGCCCACAGCTTTCGAAAACCCTGCCGCCTCACAAGCAAAGGGACCTCGCACGCGAGATCGTGCAGCACCTGGAAGCCGGCCACGGGTTGAGCATGATGCAGATGGCCACTCATTCCGAGTGGCGGCAATTCGTTAGAACGGCTTCCGTCGCAGCCGGTGCGCCCGCGCGCATCGAACACTTCCGCGTGCTCGCGCTGCTGGCAAACCTCGAGGTCTGCAGGCTCGAGATCGAAGATGCCTGGAACGCACTCATCGGCTCACACATCGATTCGCTGTTCCGGTCGATGGGCCCCGAGCCCGAGCTCGCCTGCCGCGCGCTGGCTGATGAGATCCGGCGTTGCCTGGACTGGCACGCACAGACCTGGGGCTCCCTCGTCGCGCGTCTTCAATCCGAAGGTTTGAAACTCGACGAGCTGGTAGCCCTGATCCCGCGCGAGCCCAGCCCGCTGGCGGAATACAACGCGATCGAGCGGCTGGCCACCGAGGTGTTGCCAACGACCCTTACCAACGAAGCCGGTCGTCGCAAACAACGCGAGATCGACGCGTGGTTTCAGCAACTCAGCCAACTGGCAACCGCCACCGACCCGACCGGCGCACAAGGCGAAGGCTGCATTGCCCGCATTCTCGCGGCGGTGAAGCTGCACGACGCCATCGCGTACAAAGCCGCACTCCAATACACGCGCCGACTGCTCGCAGTGAAGCCCCTGGTCGAAGAAAGAGACTCCCTGCTCCTTCGCCTGCGAAGCGTTGCGCCCCGCTGGGCGGACCGCCTGGAAGATCGCACGGCACCCCACGACAAGGGCCACCCGCCCGGCGACATCGAGCCCGCTTGGATTTTCCGGCAGCTTTACGACACGCTGGTTCAGCGAGACCGCCTCGACACTCAAACCCTGCAACACGAGATCGATCGAGTACGCGAGCTGCTGCGGCCCGTAACGCAAGAGCTGATTGACGCCACCGCGTGGGGACAGCAACTCGCCCGGCTCCAAGGCAACAATTCCATCCGGCAGGCGCTGATCGGCTGGCTCGACACTGCAAAACGCCTGATGTCCACTCGCCACGCGGAACGGCGGCAGACACTGCTCACGGAAGCCCGCAAACTGATGAAGCATTCGGTGGAAGCCGTGCCGGTGTGGATCATGCCGATCTCCCTGGTCGCTGAGACGTTCGACCCGCGAGTCACCCGCTTCGATCTCGTGATTGTCGACGAGGCGAGCCAGGCCGATCTCAACGCGCTCATCCCGTTGTACATGGCACGCCAGGTCGTCATCGTGGGAGATCACGAGCAGGTCACGCCGCTGGGCGTGGGCAAGGAGCAAACGGTGCTCGAGAACCTGCGCAAATCCATGCTTCACGATTTCCCGAATGCGCATCTGTTCGACGCCATGTCATCCATCTATGACATCGGCCGGCAGGCCTTCGGGGACGCGGTGCGCCTCGTCGAGCACTTCCGCTCTGTGCCCGAGATCATTGCGTTCAGCAACCAGCTGTCCTACGAGGGGAAGATCAGGCCGCTGCGCGCGGCCAGCTCCACGAACATCAAGCCCGCTTGCGTGCCCTATCGGGTGGATGGAAAACGCGAGGGAGACGTCAACCCGCGCGAGGCTGAGGCGATCGTGTCGCTCATCAAGGCGATGATTCAGCACCCCGCGTACGCGGGAAAGACGATCGGCGTCATCTCCATGGTGAAGGAGGACCAGGCATTCCTGATCCAATCGATGCTCCACAAGCGCATCGACAGCGTGGAGCTGGAAAGGAGGCGAATTCTCGCCGGGCTCTCTGCGGAATTTCAGGGTGATGAGCGCGACATCATGCTCATATCCCTGGTCGATAGTGTTGTCGGCGACACCGCGCTGCGCACACTCAGAGAAGGCGCTTACGAGCTGGTCAAGAAGCGCTATAACGTCGCTGCCAGCCGTGCGAGAGATCAGATGTGGGTGGTGCATTCGTTCGATCCACAGCAGGATCTCAGAGCGGATGATTTGAGGTTTCAGTTGCTCCAGCATGCGAGCGACCCGGGGGCCGCGCTCCGCTTGCCTGGCCCGGACCTGTCTCGCGCGCAATCGCCGCTCGAGAAGGAAGTGGCGAAGCGGCTGACGGATGCAGGGTTTCAGCTAAATCTGCAGATGAGCGTGGGGCACTTGCGAATCGACATGGTTGTCGAGGGAGACGAGAAGCGGCTGGCGGTGGAATGCGATGGGGACAAATATCGGTCGCAGGAGAGCCTTGCTGAGGACACGGCGCGGCAGGCAGTGCTCGAGCGACTGGGGTGGCAGTTTGTTCGCATTCGCGGGAGTGTTTTTTATCGGGATCCTGAGGCGGCGATGCGAGGGGTGTTTGAGAGGTTGGGGGCGATTGGGATCAGGGCGGTCGAGGGCGGCGGCGGCAAGGCCAAGCAACGTGCGCTGATCGGCACGGGTAGCGGGAAGACGTTGGTTGAGGAGCTCGACGCGCTGCGTGAGCATCGAGTGGTGCCGATGTTGCCGGCGAACGCGGTAGTGCTGGAGGCGAAGGCTGGGCGGAGGCCGCGAAGGGTTTAGATCGGTGCTGCGGCGGGCGTCTTATCACGCAAATGCGGCAATCGCGAGAACCCCCAACACAACGACGACAACGCCCAACACCACCAGCACCCCGCGCGTCACTCTCGGCGGCGGCAGCACACCGTCGTTCCACACCAGCAAATCCGGGTCGACCTTCCCACACAGCGGCCGCAGATTCCGCACACAGTCTGCCCGCTCCCACGCAGTCGACAGGCGCAAATACACGGCGTGATGCCGCGCGTTCTCGCGCAGCCACGCGCCCAACGCGGCGTGTTCCTCCGCGGTGCCACTCAAATCCAAGCGAGCAACCCACTCCGCTGCGCGCCTTTCGATATCCGTGGCGGTCTCGTTCCCTGGTGAGCCTGTCACGCACCTCTCCCTGGCTGAAATGTTTGGCCGAGCCGCGCGAGCTTTACGCCTCGCGCGCTGAGCACAGCCCAATGTCTTTCGGGCCCTGGCGTGTAGACGTCTCGCGCACCTCTTTTCCGCGATCCGCCCGCGCCTCTTTAGTGCGCTGCGGCGCAGCCAGACTGTGTTTATATACAGTTTCTGACTCTGCTCTTATATATACGCGTGGAGAAGATTGTCCCGAGCTCAAAATACCCTGGCTCCCTCTTGCTGCAGGTTAAGCGGTGTGACGGATTTCCAACGCCGCGACGTCTCCTTCACTAGAGGCTGAGCCGTTTCTCGATTCGACTGGTCTCTCAGCGCGTGACGGAGAGATATGAATGCAGCGCCTGGAAGACCTGAGAACCGGTGGCAATGGACCGCCCGACTCACGCGGGCCCGGTTGCCGCCCCTACGCTATTGAGGTGGGAAGCCCTCGCTTTTCCGCACCTGTATCGCGCACGAGCCGGCCGGCGGGCGCGGGATTGTTCGCTCGCTATTCATGGAGAACTTCCCGGCGTGCCTGGACGCTGCGTTGAGTTCTCACACCAAGCTCACGGCAATCGCGGTCGCTACGCTGCGAGAACCAGTCTCTGAGTTCTTCGAGCCGATCAAGCGGCTCATTCACCTCGGAAGGGCGCAGGCGCGCTTGCCGTCATCATGGCCAGCGGCGTATGGCATTGCGTGGGCGGTGGTTCTCGTGCTGTCCCTGATCGCGTTCTGGCTGCATCGGGCGCAAGTGCAGGTGTACCGAACGCACCGGGGCGGGCAGCAGCGCATCGTGTTGTCGGATCGGTCGATCATCGAACTGAATACGAGCACCGTGGCTACCGTTCGCATGGGCGCGCACTGGCGGCGTGTCACGCTCGTCGCGGGCGAAGCGGCATTCGAGGCGAACTCGGACGGCGCTCGCCCCTTTCAGGTGATTGCGGGCAAGAACGTGGTCACGGCGATCGGCACCCAGTTTCTGCTGCGACGGTGGGATGACGGGCGCCTCGACGTTCTGGTCGAGCGCGGGCACGTGGGAGTCGGCCCTGTGGCCACGGTGAATCAGCGGCCCCTTCCGCCGCCGGCGCTCACCTTGTACGCACCCAGCTTCGCGAACTTCTCGGCCAACGGCCAGCTCATCAAGGTGCAGGAGGCTTCCAAAGGGTTGCACGAGAGCAAGACCGCCTGGCGCTCCGGGCTGTTCCGGTTCGAGAGCGAGACGCTGCAGACGGTGGTTGCGGAATTCAACCGGTACAACCGCAAACAGCTGGCCATTGCGGATCCGTCAATCGCCAGTTTGCGTATCGGCGGCACTTTCGAAACCACGAGTCCGGACAACTTCGTGCAGGGCCTGGCGCCGCTGGGCATCGCGGCGCAGATGCTCGTGCCGGCTCGGCCCGGCGTCATGGGATCGAAACCGGATCAGTACACGATACGGCTCTTCCGTCAGGGCCCTCAGTCACAGAGCGGCTCGCAGGTCGGGCGTTCACGGTAGCGGGCGGTCCGTCGCGCTATCAAGCAAGGGAGGTGTTTCATGCGCGCTCTGGTTGGGTTCACAAGGCGAGTGACGGTTGGGGTTCTCGCCCTGATGCTCACCAATGCGGCGTTCGCCACGAAGGGCCCCCCGCCCATTCGGTTCGATCTGGACGCAAGCGATGCGGTGACCGCCCTGAACGAGTTTTCGGTGCAGGCGGATATGCAGGTGCTGTTCGTGTTCGAGGCGGTGAAGGACATTCGCCTGCCCGCGCTTCACGCAGACCTGGATGCCCGCTCGGCGTTGACCCGCATGCTGCAGGGAACCGGGCTGAGGTTTACATTCGTAAACGACCGCACGATCGCGATTGATCGGGCCAAGGCCGTGACGGTACCGGCTACGCGCGCTGCGCCCGCCCCTCTCCACCCTCCGGCCGACGCCCGCCGCTGATCTCCATTCGCGGCAGGCTCTCTACTGCCATGGTGGAGCACTCCTCGCACCACACTAACTTACCCACATGGTCGCGTACTCATGCAGTGGCAGGAGACTTCCATGTACGTAAACCGCTGCTGCTTTTCCAACAGCCTGTACTCGGTATCGTACATCTCCTGCAGCTCGCCGCGCGAGTGTTTTGCCTCGACATTTCGGGCGATGCGCATGAAGCGACGGCGAATGGCGACAGTCGCCGCCAGGCAATTGGAAAAAGCCGCCCGCGAGCGATTGCCTATCCATCGAGCTCCGGATAGTGCCGAAACAAATCATCATCATTGAACGCCAACCGCCGCCCGGATGCGAGATACCCCGCGATTCGCGGGCGCGAGAATACGTGTTCTTCCAACCCGCGCAGTCGCCGATGGGTACGCAACTGCCCGCGCATCGCGACCGGGAACGCGTATTTCAGCCCCGCAATCGCCTGCGCCAATGACAGGTCGGCATAGGTGAGTCGCTTGCCCACCATGCCAGGTCCGCCGCCCGGATTGCGCGCCATCACGCGCTCGAAGTAGCCCAGAAATTTCGGCACGCGGTGAGCGAGGAAGTCCTTCGCGCGTCGCTTCGCGGGAGCTTTCTGCTGCTCGTAGTAGAGCCCGCTTCCGATGGGGTGATGCACGTCGTGCGCCTCGACGAGCAAATCCGCGATGGTGAGCTGCAACTGATGCGTCCAGAACCTGCCCGCCTCGTCGCGCGGGGCCAGGTTCAAGCGCTCCCCCAGGAACAGCAGAATGTTGGACGTTTGTCCTATGAGCAGCCGGCCGGCCTCGAGGAACGGGGGCGCGTACGGGGGATGCTTGACGTTTCTGCCTTCCAGAAACTTCTGGAGCGCAGGGACGCCCCCGCCCTCTTTTTCTGGCACCAGCGCGTAGTCGGTGTATTTGGCGCCAGCGCATTCGAGCGCCAGGCGCACGTATTCGCCGCGGCCCTGAATTCCGGGCCAATAATAGAGTTTGTAGATCATTGGGGGATACTCATTGCGAAAGGTAAATTTCTTGGCCGCCCGGCGATTGAGGGCTTCTCGAGACACTGCACCCAGAAGCCCTCAATCGCCGGGCGGCTGGGAGAGATCCCTGTAAAGTTAACCCCAGTTGCCAACAGTTCCCAAATTCCTTCCCGCGGAGTGCTGGACGGGTCGAAGCCTTGAACAGGACGTACAAAATGATAGTGACCCGTTCGCGCAAAACCAAAGTGCTATCGCGGCTCGCCATGTCTTTCTGCGCGGCGCTGCTGAGTCTGCAACCGCTGCAGGCGATGGCCGCCGTCGTGGGCCCCGTAACGCTCGAGATCCCCCAAGGTTTCCAACCCGCACAAACCCAGCGCAACGGCAAAACACTCATCTCCGCCTGGACAAAATCCTCGCGCGACAAGCACGTGAAAGCGCTGCTGCAAGTGAGCATATACGACTACAGTGCGAAGCTTGCCAAAACACCCGCAAGCGAAATGCAGGCCGGCGCGGAAAAATATCTGCGCGAGTTCCTGGGCGGCATCGAACGCCGTCGATCCCAGTACTCACAGTCCGCAGTCACACAGATGGTGCTCGCCGGCGCTCCTGCCGCCCGTGCCGCATGGCACGGCAAAATCGGGCCCATGGACGTGGTGGGTGTCATGTACTCCACGATTCTTGACAATCGCTACGTGGTGAGCCTTCACACGCAGGATCTCGGCATGGAACCCACAAGCGCGATGCTTGAAGCCATGCATGCCATCGAAGCGCTGCAGTTAACGCCAGCGCCTTAGCACCAGAATCCTTACGAAGTCCTGACAGTTGCGCAGTTCCGGGCCCTTCATTGGCCTCTTCAAAAAATAACTCGCGCCAT
>JBDTUL010000007.1:0-33192 GCA_040007735.1 Gammaproteobacteria bacterium
GACTGGCCGACGGGGATCGTCGACCCCGCTGACCGCGAGGCTCTGATAGCCGTGGTCGGTTTGGGCTCCGATCGCCGGGCGATGGCGACGTCCGGCAGCGCTGAACGAGGCGACCACATCTGGGCGGCGGCACAGACTGGTCCGGTCGAGTTCGCGCAGGTCTCCGTCCTGGCGCGAGGCATTGTTGTCGCCGACATCCTTGCGACGGCAATCGTCGCAGGCGGGCGAGAGGCGCTCGACGACGCTGCCGAGCGATTCCCGATCGATGTGCTCGCCGTGTGCATCGACGGAACGTTGCTAGCGACACCTGGCGTTGATCCGATGTCGAGAACTCAGGCGGGCACCCGAGCGCCTGGATGAGCCGCGCCCGGTAATCCCCCGCTACCGTGAGTTCATGTCGAGGACAAGCGGACCGGCCGCCCAGGCGGCCGGCGGTGAGCGGGTGTTGATCCTGTCGGCCGGGGTGCGCTACTCCATCGATGTGCCGCATGCGTACATCCACAGCAATATCACCGGAACGCTCAACGTTCTGGAAGGGTGCCGCCACAACCAGGTGGGGCACCTCGTGTACGCCTCCACCAGCTCGGTGTACGGCGCGAACACGAACATGCCGTTCAATGTGCACAACATTGCAGACCATCCGCTGTCGCTGTACGCCGCCACCAAGCGCGCGAACGAGCTGATGGCGCACAATTTTTCCTCGCTGTTCAAGCTGCCCACGACGGGGCTGCGCTTCTTCACGGTGTACGGCCCCTGGGGCCGGCCGGACATGGCGCTGTTCCTGTTCACCAAGGCCATCCTCGCCGGGCAGCCCATCGATGTGTTCAACCACGGCCACCACAAACGCGACTTCACGTTCGTGGAAGACATCGCCGAAGGCGTCACTCGCGCCCTCGATCGCGTGGCGCAGCCGAACCCGAAGTGGGACAGCAACAACCCCGACCCCGCGAGCAGCAACGCGCCGTTCCGCCTCTACAACATCGGGAATAACTCTCCGGTGCAGCTGATGCGCTACATCGAGGTGCTGGAAGAGTGCCTCGGCCGGAAGGCACAGATGAACATGCTGCCGCTGCAGCTTGGCGACGTGCCCGAAACCAGTGCGAACATCGACGATCTGGTTTCCGACGTGGGTTATCGCCCCGCCACCACCGTGGAAGTGGGCGTACGCCGCTTCGTGGACTGGTACCTGGGCTATTACGGCGGCTAAGTTCATCGGAAAAAGTCGCCTGCGGCCTGCGCGGCCCGGCGCTTTTTCGGACGGTGGCTGCGCTGCCGGCGGCAAAAGGCGCGGCTTTTGCCGCCTGCTCAGTGGGCAACACAAGTCCGATAAGCTCCTAAGTAAGCGCTGAACTCGGTCATGTTCTGACGGTAGAATCCGCCACCACCTTGTGTGGCGGAGAGCGCATGTCCGTTTCGAAACCGCAGCCTGTCCCTGCCATGCAGGTGCCGCTGCTCGATCTCAAGCTTCAGTACCAGCCGCTCAAGGCTGAAATCCTGTCGTCCATCGAGAAGGTGTGCGCCAGCCAGGGGTTCATCCTCGGGCCGGCTACGCGCGAGCTCGAGGCAAGCGTCGCCGCGTATTGCCAGTGCCGGTTCGGCATCGGCGTTTCCTCCGGAACGGATGCGCTGCTGGTGGCGCTCATGGCGCTCGAGATCGGGCCCGGGGACGAGGTCATCACCAGTCCGTTCACGTTCTTCGCCACGGCCGGCACCATCGCCCGCACGGGGGCGCGCCCGCTCTTTTGCGACATCGACGCCGAGACGTTCAACTTGTCGCCCGCGGCAGTGCTGTCGTTCATCGAGCGGCGCTGTGAGACCAAGGACGGCAAGCTCATCAACCGGGATACCGGCGGCGTCATCAAGGCGCTGATGCCGGTCCACCTGTATGGGCAGGTGGCGGATGTCGTGCCGCTGGTGCAGATCGCCCGCCGCTTCGGCCTGAAAGTAATCGAGGACGCCGCCCAGGCCATTGGCGCGGAAGATGCCAACAAGGGCCGCGCCGGAAGCTTCGGCGACGTCGGCTGCCTTTCGTTCTTCCCCACCAAGAATCTTGGCGCGCTCGGCGATGCCGGCCTGTGCGTGGCGAACGATCCCGAGGTGGCCGAGCGCATCGAAGTCCTGCGCGTGCATGGCGGCAGGCCGAAATATTTTCATGCGTTCATCGGCGGCAACTTCCGCATCGATGAAATCCAGGCCGCGGTGCTGAACGTGAAGCTCAAGCACCTGGACGCCTGGAGTTCCGCCCGTCAGCACAACGCATCTGTGTACGACGAGGCCTTCGAGAATGCAGACCTCGGCAAGGCGGTCGAGACGCCCCGGCCCATGCAGGGCGTCCGGCACATCTATAACCAGTACATCATCCGCGTGCGCGATCGGGATTTGCTGAGGCAACATCTCATGGCCGCAGGCGTGGGCACCGAGGTCTACTACCCGGTGCCGCTGCATCTTCAGGAATGCTTCGAATACCTGAAATATCGAAAGGGTGATTTTCCGCAGTCTGAGCGGGCTGCCGGCGAAACACTGGCGTTACCTATCTTCCCGGAACTGACCGAAGAACAGCTTCAATACGTCGTTCACTGCGTAGCCGATTTCTACAGGCGCTGATCCTATGGGTTCAAACACCGTTGTGGGGCCGCACACGCCAGCGTGGAAAGAGCTGGCCACGCACGCCGCGCGCCTGGATGGCGTGCACACGCGTGACCTCGTAAACGGTGACCCCAAGCGCTTCGAGCGATTCTCCGCTGAAGGCGTCGGGCTGTTGCTCGACTATTCGCGCCACCGTCTCGATGAGCCCGTCATGACGAGCCTGCTCGCGCTCGCGGACGCGGTGTCGCTGAAAGATCGCATCCAGGCGATGTGGCGTGGCGATCATATCAACGCAACCGAAGATCGCGCCGTTCTGCACGTGGCGCTACGCCAGCCGGCCGGCGCCGGCATCGGCGGCCCCGAGATCGAAAAGTTAGTGTTGGGTGAGCGCGAGCGCATGCTCTCGTTTGCCGAGAACGTGCGCACGGGCGCCATCGTCGGCAGTGCGAAGAAGCCGTTCAGGCTCGTGGTGAACATCGGTATCGGCGGGTCGGATCTCGGCCCCGCGATGGCGGTCGAGGCCCTGCATCGCTTCACCGCGGGTGGGCCCACGTGTGCCTTCGTTTCAAACGTAGATGGCAATCGGCTGGCCGACCTGCTGGCCGGGGCAGATGCGCAGACCACTTTGTTCATCATTGCCTCGAAGACGTTCACCACGCTCGAGACACTCACCAACGCGCGCACCGCGCGCGCGTGGCTGAAAGACAAGCTGGGTGAGAAGGCCGTGCGCGAGCACTTCGCCGCCGTCTCGGTCAATCACAAAGCGATGGACGAGTTCGGCGTGCACCTGGATTACCGCTTCCAGATGTGGGACTGGGTGGGCGGTCGGTACTCCATGTGGTCGTCGATCGGCGTGTCGCTCGCGGTGGCCGTCGGCCGCACCAATTTCCTCGCGTTCCTGCGCGGCGGGCACGAGATGGACGAACACTTTCGCTCGGCGCCGTGGCGGCACAATCTGCCGGCGCTGATGGGGCTGCTCGGGGTCTGGAACATCAACTTCCGCAACCTGCCGACGCTCGCCGTGCTCCCGTACGACGATCGGCTGCGACGCTTCCCGGCTTACCTGCAACAGCTCGAGATGGAGAGCAACGGCAAGTCCGTCACGCTGGACGGCTCGCCCGTCGAGTGGGGCACGGCGGCCGTTATCTGGGGCGAGCCAGGCAACAACGCCCAGCATTCTTTCTTCCAGCTGCTGCACGAAGGCACGCCGCGCGCCGCGCTGGATTTCCTGGTGCCGGCGAAGTCTTCGTGTGGAAATCAGGCGGCGCAGGACTGGGCCATTGCCAACTGTCTGGCGCAGGCCGAGGCATTCATGAGCGGCCAGACCGCAGCCCAGGTGCGCAGCGATCTGGAGCGCCAGAAAGTGCCGGCCGAGCGGGTCGAATACCTGGTGCCCCACAAAGTTCATCCCGGAGATCGGCCCAGCACCGTGGTCGCCTTCCCGCAGCTGGACCCCGTCACCCTGGGGCGGCTGGTTGCTCTCTACGAGCACAAGGTGTTCGTGCAGAGCGTGGCGTGGGGCATCAACGCGTTCGATCAGTGGGGAGTGGAATTGGGGAAGAAGCTGGCGGAGCAACTGGCGCCGGCTGTCAGGGACCCGGCGGCTCATCCGCCGGCATCGCAGGGAGTGGCGCGTTTGCTGACTGCGATTGATAAATGGCGAACGTGCATCTGACGGTACATGACCCCCTCAACAACGCTGCCGATCATCCAGATGTTCTGGCACGGCGCCCCGCTGTCGCGCATGGAGCGGCTGTCCATCGCCTCATTTGTGAAGAACGGGCACGCGGTCAATCTCTACGTCTATGACGAGTTGTCCGCGGTGCCCGCGGGCGTGCAGATCAGGGATGCTGCGGAAATCCTGCCGCGTGGCTCGCTGTTCCGGCACAAGCGCACACAGTCCCTCGCTCTGTTCGCGGACTGGTTTCGCTATCGTCTCTTGCTCCGGGACGGCGGAATCTGGGCAGACGCGGACGTTGTTTGCCTCAAGCCGTTCGACTACGCGGGCAACACAGAGGTGTACGCGTGGCAGGACGAGCACTACATCAACAACGCGGTACTGGGGCTCGCGGCAGGGCATCCACTCGCCCAGTGGCTGGCGGATTGTTGTGAGCGCCCGAACCAGCTGCTTCCCTACGACGGGTTCGCCATTCGGCTGCGCAAATTACAGCGGCGCGTTCTGTGGGGTCACCGGCGGGACAAGGTGCGTTGGGGCGAGAGCGGGCCAAAGGGCCTGACGCACGCCGCTCGCTACCTGGGCTACGCTGACAAGGCGCTGCCGAGCTGGCATTTCTATCCGGTGTCGCCGGCGGGCTTCTGGCGCCTGTTCGAAAGCCCGGTCGAGGGCAAGCCGCTCGATTTCAACGGCAGCCGCGCCGTGCATCTCTGGAACCACCTGCTGGAGGAGCGGCCGGGGCACAACAAGAACAGCCGCTTTCCGGCGGATTCGCCGTTCGAGCGGTTGTGCGGGCAATACCTGGGTGCGGAAGGCTGAGGTGCGCGTCGCTCAGAAACGGCGCGTCAGCGAAATCGTCGGGCTCAGGATGTCGTAGAAGCTGTCCGGCTGGGTGCTGCTCACCGGGTCGCTCGGCAACAGGTGGTCGCGCGCGACTTTTTTGGCGTAGCGCAGGTCAACCGCGGCGTCCCAGCCCGGCAGCAGGTTGCGCCACTGCAAGCCGGCACCGAAATACTCGCCGTACGCCGGAGTGGCAAGCGCGTAGCGCGCGGCGCCTATGAACACGCTGAGTGCGATGGGACCACCGAATCGATAGCGATAGTCGAGGGCGCGTACAGCAAGCAGGGTGTGGCCATCGATGCTATCCAGCTCGAGCCGGGCACCCAGGTCGCTTCGGTCGGACACTGCCCGGCGGGCGCCGAGGGCGAAGTGAGGACCGATGGCCCAGGAGGTGCGGGTGGCCGGCTGCTCGGCGGCGAGATCGATGTGAACCCGGTTGGCGTTCAGGCCGGCGTCGACGAAGATTTCGGCGCTGTGGTCGACGTCGTAGCTCGAGTCGTCAAGATTATCCGCGTGCGAGGCGCGCGGTTGCACGCCGCCGTCGTAACTGATGAAGGCGCCGACGCGTGAAAAGTTATCGCCGAACACATTACGACCGCCGAATACTTCGCCGCCCACGGTGAACTGTTTGAACGGCCGCGAATAGCGCAGGGTGGCATCGTAAGCGCGCTCGTACGGCACCCCGAGGTATTGCTCGTTCGCGAGCGTGCGCAGGCGCAACTGCATGAGGCCGCCGAAGGAGGCCTCCCAGCCCAGTTGCACCATGTGGCTCTGGCCGCCGACGGGATTGCTGAACGCTCGATCATCGCCCGCCCAGTGACCAATGACGTGGCCCTTGTTCGTGAGGCCATCGCCATAGACTGAGTTCACGTACCACGAGTTCTGCCACTCTGAGGCTTCATACGTGAGATCAAGATGCTTCCAAAGGTGCGGGAAGCGGATGCCGGCAGAGAGCGCGGAGTTTCCAAGGAGATAGTTGCTGCCGCTGGAGGTGTCCTCGCCCGCATATTCGAAATACACGGCGAACGGCGTCTTTCCCGGAAACAGGAACTGACTGGTGATGGAGGCGACCTGGTTGCCGAACTGCTGGTCGACGGTCAGGTTGGCATTGGTGTTGTCGTAGCGAGATGGGCTGAAGAATGCCTTGAACAGGCTCTTGAACGAGCTGTCTCGCGTGCCGCCCCCATACTGCAGTATCCGGTTGATGCCCAGCGACCAGCCTGCCGCCGGCTCCATGGAAATATGCAGCCCGCCAACGCGCGGTCGGCCGCTCGTGACTCCATCGGTCGCCACGATGCTGTCGGACCTGGACATGCTTGCCACAAACGCTTCGTAGTGAAATCCGAACCGCGTGAGGGGCACGTAGTTCGAGAGCGTGACCGAAGGCATCGTCGCCGCCTCCGTGCTCAACAGCATGCTGCTGTCGCTAAGTGGCGACCACCAGTGTTCCCGATAGCCCACATCGAGCTGCGCGCGACTGAAACCCAGGCTCACGAGCGAGCCCACCGGCACCGTTTCACCCTCGTACGCGACGGCGCCCAGGCTCACGAGCGCGTAGTCGCTGGGCTGGTAATAGCCGCTGGCCGAGGCCCGCCATGCGCTGGCCGTCGTCATGCCGTACTGGTTCGGCACGGTCTTGTCGGCGCCGCTCGATGCGGCGCCTTCGATCGTCACGAGGGTGACGTCGAACTTGTTCATGAAGCGCATGAGATAGCGCCGCACCTGGTCGCACAGCGCGGGGTCGCGGCGACATGCGACGGGCAGCGAGTCGAGCACGGTGGCCGCCGCAACAGGCCGGGTGAGCACGGGCTTGTCCGCGAGCATGAGGATGCGCTCGATCCTGCGCTCCATCTCGGGATCCTGATTCAGGGGAAGGTAGGGGCTGACGCCGCGGGCGTGGGCGTCGGGTTCGATCAGGCAGAGCAGCGTCAGGGCTGCGAACAGGACTCTCTTCATAGGGGCGAGTATCGCATGGGAGTGTGCGACCGTAGCGCGCCGAAACCCACCGCGACCCTCGCCCCGGGCGGGGACCGCACACAGCGAGCGCAAAGACCTCGAGCTTCAGTACAATCGCGGTTTCGCGGGGATACCAGGATTCCGATGCAACTGATGAGACGCCGATTGCCGGGCATCGTGTCCACCATGCTCGCTGCCCTCTGCATTGTTTACATCGGTTTTGCGAGTGCCCAGGGCATCGTCCCGACGGCCGATCAGCTTGAGGCGCTGCGGAACCTGTCGCCGGACCAGCGAGACGAAATTGTCAGGCAGGTCACTGGCAGCGGCAGCAGCGGCGCGTCCGCCCCCCGCCGTGAGGGCGGCACCGAGCGGGAGTCGCGCCAGACCACCGATCCGACGCAGCCGCGGGACGGCCGCGATACCAATGTTCCGCGCGATGCCCGGTCCTCTGATTCCGATGATTACCAGGATGGCATGCCCGTCCTGAAAGGTGACGATACCGTCATCATCCGGATCGATTTTCCCCAGGCTCAGCCCGGTGATGCTGGCGGGATGCCCGCGCAACCGGGAGCGCCCACCGGCAATACCACCCCTGGCGTCGTGATGGCCCCAGTGCCTGCAGCCGTTCCCGGAGCAAACAACCAGTCGAACCCCACTGGCGCGGGGATCAGCAAGCAGCGAGTGATGGAGCTCTCGCAGGAAGAGAGCGATCGCCGCGACCGGGTGATCGAGCTCATCCGCTCGCGCAATCCCTACCGGCTCACCTCGGAAGGCGTGCTGCTCCTGCCCGGCTTTGCAGAGATTCCGCTTGCGGGTCTCACAGAATTCAAGGCTACGGTGCGATTGCAGGCCGAGCCCGAGTTGCGAGGCTTCGACGTAGGTCTCATTCGCCTCACGCTGCGAAAGATCGGCACGGAAGCGTTGAAGCCCTTCGGCTACGACCTGTTCGAGCGGCCGCCCTCGACGTTTGCCCCCGTCACGAATGTGCCGGTGCCGGCTGACTACATCGTTGGCGCTGGCGACGAGTTGAGCGTGCAACTTTACGGCACGCAGAATCGCAACCTCACGCTGCTCGTGGGCCGTGACGGGCGCATCAACTTTCCGGAGCTGGGGCCGATCAATGTCGGGGGTCAGCGCTTCACGAGTGTGAAGGACAGCATCGAGTCGCGCGTCAAGCGGCAGATGATCGGTGTTCAGGCGAGCGTCTCGATGGGAGACACTCGATTGATCCGCGTCTTCGTGCTGGGCGAGGCGAAGCGCCCGGGGTCTTATACGATCAGCGGGCTCGGCACCATCACCTCCGCGCTGTTCGCGGCAGGTGGTGTGAAGCCCATCGGATCGCTGCGAAACATTCAGCTCAAGCGCCAGGGAGCTGTCGTCCGCAATCTCGACCTCTACGACATGCTCATCAATGGGGATACCACCGATGACGCGAAGCTGCTGCCGGGCGACGTCGTGTTCGTTCCCCCCATCGGCGCAATCGTTACGGTCAGCGGGGAGGTGCATCGTCCCGCGATCTACGAGATCAAGAGCACCTCTACGGTGACCGACGTCGTGGCGCTAGCCGGCGGTCTTACGCCCCAGGCGGATGCCTCGCGTGCTTCGCTGACGCGCATCAACGAAAACCGCCAACGTATCGTTCTCACGGTGCCTCTGGGTGTCGCGGGAGCTGCGGCGCAGCCCGCCCGCAACGGCGATATCCTGCAGGTCTCACGACTCAAGCCGACCCTCGATTCAGGCGTGGTGGTGGATGGCTACGTCCACTCGCCGGCGACGTATGCCTACCGCGAAGGGCTCAGAATCTCCGACGTCCTCCGCTCAGTAGACGACCTGAAGCCGAACGCCGATATCAACTATGTGCTGATCCGCCGGGAAACCCCGCCGAATCGCGAGCTGTCCGTAGTCTCCGCAGATCTGGGTGCCGCGCTGAATCAGCCCGGGTCGGGCGTGGACGTGCTGCTGATGCCGCGCGACCGAATCACCGTCTTCGACCTGGAGTCCGGCCGGGATCGGATCATTCGTCCTCTCATGAGCGAGCTGCGGCTGCAGTCGAGCCTGAGCCGTCCCACCGAAGTCGTGAACATCGATGGGCGGGTGAAGGTTGCCGGAGAGTATCCGCTCGAGCCTGGCATGACGGTCAGCGACCTCATTCGCGCGGGCGGCGGTCTCAGTGATGCGGCCTATGGGGCAACTGCGGAGCTCACACGCTACACCGTCGTCAATGGCGACTCGCGCAAGACCGAGTTGCTGAAAATCGACCTTGCCGCGGCGAGGCGCGGAGACAGCACCGCAAACATTCTGCTCGAGCCGTTCGACAGTCTCAGTATCAAGGAGCTGCCGGAGTGGGGTGAGCAGCAACGCGTCACGCTCACGGGCGAAGTGCGGTTTCCAGGGCGGTATTCGATCAAGCGCGGAGAGACGCTGAAGTCCGTGCTGGCCAGGGCGGGGGGGCTCACCGATTTCGCATTCTCGGAGGGCGCCGTGTTCACCCGCGCGGACCTCAAGGAACGCGAACAGAAGCAGCTCGATATGCTGGCCACACGCGTGCAGAACGATCTCGCGACCCTTGCGCTACAGGGCGCGGCGGCAAACCAGGGCCAGGCGGGCACTGCCTTGACGGTAGGGCAGTCGCTGCTGTCTCAGATACGTAGTTCGCCTGCCGTGGGGCGTCTCGTCATCGACGTGCCTCGAATGATGCGACAGGCACCCGGCTCCGCGGCCGACATCATCATGCGCGACGGCGATCGGCTCGTCGTGCCGAAGTTTCAGCAAGAGGTCACGGTGATCGGCGAAGTGCAGACGGTCACGTCGCACCTCTACAAGCCCGAGCTTTCACGCGATGACTACATTTCCCTGAGCGGTGGCGTGACCCGCCGGGCGGATCACAAGAAGATCTACGTCGTCCGTGCCGATGGCAGCGTCGTTGCGAACCAGGACAACCGCTGGTTCAACCGCAGCTCCATCGAGATCAAGCCGGGCGACACAGTCGTCGTGCCTCTGGACACCGAGAGACTGCCGGCCCTGCCGTTCTGGCAAGCCGTTACGCAGATCATCTACTACATGGCTATCTCGGCAGCCGCCGTCAATTCGTTCTGATAGGGGAGCAGTGCGGATGCATAGCGAGCACGCCTCACCGGGCGATGAGGGCAGTGTCGAGCTGATCGACGTAGTGCAGGGAGCGTGGCGCTACAAGCTGCTCATCGGCGGCGTCACGCTCGCGGCGATCGCCATCGCTATCTACCTGGCGATGACGGCGCCGCTCATCTATCGGGCGGAAGTCGTCGTGACGCCGGTGCGCGAGGGCGGCCCCGGCAGCACAGCCTCGTCGCTTCTGGGTCAGTTCGGCGGGCTGGCGAGCCTTGCCGGCATCAACCTGGGCGCCAATACAGGGGTGGGGCCCGAGGCGCAGGCACTGCTCGAGTCACGCCGGCTGATAGAAGAGTTCGTACGGCGCAATAAACTGGTGCCGGTGCTGTTCCCCCACAGCAGTCCGCCTCCCTCGCTGTGGCTCGCGGTCAGGGACTTTCGCAAAGACGTGGTAACCGTTCAGCTCGACAAGCGCACGGGCATCACGACTGTCTCGGTCGAGTGGACCGATCCGCGCACGGCGGCGACCTGGGCCAACGGCCTGGTGGCGCTCGCCAATGAGCTGCTGCGCGCCCGGGCGCTCGAGAGCGCGAGCCGCAACATCGAGTTTCTTCACAAGCAGATCGCGCAGACCAATGTGCTCGAGCTGCAGCACGTGATGTACAACATCATCGAGACGGAGACCAAGACGCTGATGCTCGCGAACGCGCGCGCCGAATACGCGTTCATGGTCGTGGATCCGGCCGTGGCGCCGGAAGAGCGCTCCAGTCCGCGCCGCGCGGTGATGGTGGTAACGGGCGCAGCGCTCGGATTCATCGGCGGCTCGCTGCTCGCTTTCCTGCACAATGCCCTGAGTCGGCGCAGGCGCCAGTCCCAGAAGCCAGGCTCTTGAACGCGAACGCGACAGCCTCCCTTACAACTCTGCTGGTCCGGCTGTTTCATCACCTGAGCAAACGCCGTCAGCGGCAATTCGTCCTGGTGATGGTCCTGACTCTGGTGAGTGCGCTCGCCGAGGTCGTGAGTCTCGGCGCGGTGTTGCCCTTCATCGGTGTGCTCGCCAATCCGGAAGTGGTGTACCGGCAACCGTTCATGAATGCGGTCGCACGCGCCGTCGGCATCGAATCGCCCGATGGACTGCTGCTCCCGCTCACGATCACCTTCGCCGTCGTGGCGCTCGCGACGGGCGCGCTTCGCATGCTCCTCCTCTGGGTCAGCACGCGCTTCACGTTCGCGGCCGGTGCGGATCTCAGCATCGAGGTATACCGCCGCACTCTCTATCAACCCTATCCCGTTCATGTCGCCCGCAGCAGCAGCGACATCATCAGCGGCATCACCAACAAGGTGGGTGGCACGGTGCTCGGCGTACTGCTGCCCGTGATGACGCTGACGAGCTCCTTCCTGGTCATGGCCGGAATCATGCTGACGTTGCTGGCGATCGATCCCTGGGTCGCGCTCGTCGCGACGGCCGGGTTCGGCATCAGCTACGGCGCCATCACGCTCATGTCCCGTCGTCGCCTGAGCCGCAACAGCCGCTACATCGCGGACGAGTACACGCAGGTCGTGAAAGCACTCCAGGAGGGCCTCGGCGGCATTCGCGACGTGCTGCTGGATGGCACGCAGCCGGTTTACTGCGAAATCTACAGGCACGCGGACGCGCAATTGCGCCGGGCGCAGGGGGAGAATGTGTTCCTCGGCCAGAGCCCGCGTTTTGCCATGGAAGGGCTGGGCATGGTCCTCATTGCGGGGCTCGCCTACGGCCTGAGTTTCAAGGGTGGAGGCATCGTCGCCGCGCTGCCGGTGCTGGCAGCACTGGCCCTGGGCGCCCAGCGCCTGCTGCCCGCGCTACAGCAAGGGTATGCGGCCTGGGCCGTCATGGCCGGCAGTCACGGATCGCTCGCGGACACTATCGAACTGCTGGACCAGCCCGTTGCGGCGGAGTTGCTCAGGCCGCCGCCGCCGGCACTGCCTTTCCAGGAAGACATACGATTCGAAGGCGTGCGCTTTCGCTACACGCCGGAAGGCCCGTGGGTGCTGAACGGCATCGACCTCACGATAGCGAAGGGCTCGCGGGTAGGGTTCGTCGGCGGCACGGGCAGTGGCAAGAGCACGACCCTCGATCTGCTCATGGGCCTGCTGGCGCCGACGGAGGGCGCGCTTCTGGTGGATGGCGAGCCGCTGCAGGGCGCTCGGGTGCGAGCGTGGCAGCGGACCATCGCTCACGTGCCTCAAAGCATTCACCTGGCGGATGCGACGGTGGCGCAGAACATCGCCTTCGGAGTGCCTCCCGGGCTGATCGACATGGAGCGGGTCCGGCAGGCGGCGCGGCAGGCGCAGATTGCGGAGTTCATCGAAGAACGGGCCGGCGGCTATGATGGGATGGTTGGCGAGCGCGGAGTGCGCCTTTCCGGCGGCCAGCGCCAGCGCATCGGCATTGCGCGCGCCCTCTACAAGCAGGCCAGCGTGCTGGTGCTGGACGAGGCCACGAGCGCCCTCGACAACGCCACCGAGGTGTCTGTGATGGCCTCCATCGACGGGCTTGCGCGTGACCTGACGGTGCTGCTGATCGCCCACCGGCTCACCACGGTGCGCCGCTGCGATAACATCATCCAGCTCGAGCACGGCTGCGTCGTCGCTCAAGGCTCTTACGACTTTCTTCTTGAACGCAGCCATAGCTTCCGGCACATGGCCGGAGACACGAAAACGACCTGAGGGACGACGCACCCGACATGTTCAACGGCAAATCCATACTCATCACCGGCGGCACGGGTTCCTTCGGCCGGCAGTACGTCAAGACCATCCTGCAGCGCTTCGAGCCGAAGAAGCTGATCATCTATTCGCGCGATGAGCTCAAGCAGTTCGAGATGGAGCAGGACTTCCACGCGCCCTGCATGCGCTATTTCATCGGCGACGTGCGCGATCGCGATCGGCTGGTGCAGGCCCTGAATGGCGTGGATTTCGTGATCCACGCGGCGGCGCTGAAGCAGGTCCCGGCTGCCGAATACAACCCGATGGAATGCATCAAGACCAATATCCACGGGGCCGAGAACGTCATCCACGCTGCGCTTGCGAACGATGTCGAGAAGGTGATCGCGCTGTCCACGGACAAGGCGGCCAGCCCCATCAACCTGTATGGGGCGACCAAGCTCGTCTCGGACAAGTTGTTCGTCGCCGCGAACAACGTGGCGGGCGGACACAGGACGCGCTTCTCGGCGGTACGCTACGGCAACGTGGTGGGCTCGCGGGGCTCCGTGGTGCCGTTCTTCAAACGGCAGATTGCCAACGGCGAGGATCATCTTCCGATCACCGACCCGGCGATGACGCGCTTCTGGATCACTCTTCAGCAAGGTGTGGATTTCGTGCTGAAGAACTTCGAGCGCATGCACGGCGGGGAGATCTTCGTGCCGAAGATTCCTTCCGTCAAAGTGGTCGACCTCGCCAAGGCGATGGCGCCGCAGCTGCCGCACCGGATCGTCGGCGTTCGCCCCGGCGAGAAACTCCATGAGGTAATGTGCCCGGCCGATGACTCGCACCTGACGCTCGAGTTCGACGACCACTACGTCATCCGCCCGACCATCCAGTTTTCGCAGGAAGTGGATTTCTCGGTGAACCGGCTGAAGGAGACCGGAAAGCCGGTCGATGCGGGTTTTGAATTCCACTCCGGCCGCAATTCGCATTTCCTCACCGTTCAGGAAATCGTCGCGCTGAATCGGTCGACGGAGGTCTGATGATTCCCTACGGTCGCCAGGACATCACGCAGAGCGACATCGATGCCGTGACCGCCGTCCTGCGCTCGGATTTCCTGACGCAAGGGCCGGCCGTGCCCCGTTTCGAGCGGGCCGTCGCTGCGCGCGTGGGCGCGACCCACGCGGTAGCGGTCAATAGCGCAACGTCGGCCCTGCACATCGCTTGCATGGCCTTGGGCCTCCGGCCGGGCGACCGGCTCTGGACCGTCCCCAACACGTTCGTTGCCTCCGCAAACTGCGCGCGCTACTGCGGTGCCGATGTCGATTTCGTCGATATCGATCCCGTAACCTGGAATATCAGTGTTCCGGCGCTGGAGCGGAAACTCGCGCAGGCCGAGCGCGATGGGCAGCTGCCTTCGGTGGTGGTGCCGGTACATTTTGGCGGGCAGCCGACGTCGCAGGAAGCCATCTGGCAGCTCTCGCAGCGCTACGGTTTCAAGGTTCTGGAAGATGCTTCGCACTCGATAGGCGCGTCACGCAACGGTGAGCGCGTCGGGAGTTGTCGCTGGTCGCACACTACGGTGCTCAGTTTTCATCCGGTGAAGATCATCACGAGCGGCGAGGGCGGAATGGCGCTCACCAACGACGCCGCGCTGGCTGAGAGCATGAGCGCCTTGCGTACTCACGGCATCACACGAGATCCGGCGAGGCTCCGCCTGGCCGACGCGCCTGCCTGGCACTACGAACAGCACGCCCTGGGATTCAATTACCGTATTACCGATCTGCATGCTGCGCTCGGCGCGAGCCAGCTCGAGCGACTTGAAGAGTACGTCGAGCGACGCAACGTGCTGGCGCTTCGCTATGGGCAGGCGTTGAAAGCGCTGCCGCTGCAGCTTCCCACCATCGAGAACGGCAACCGTTCGGCGTTTCACCTGTTCGTCGTGCGTGTGAAAGGCGGTGCGGATGCGGGCGAACACCGGCGCGTGTTCGATGAGCTGCGCCAGCGCGGCATCGGCGTGAATCTGCACTACACCCCGGTGCACTTGCAGCCCTACTACCGTCACCTGGGATTCGGCCCCGGCCAGTTTCCGGAAGCCGAAGCACACGGACGCGAAGCCATTACCCTGCCTCTGTATCCCGCCATGACGGATGCCATGCAGGACACCGTCGTCGATGCGGTCCGGCGGACGCTGGCCGCCCTGGTATGAAACAAAGGGACGTTTTCCTCGGCTCGGAGGGCGATGCCTGGTTCCAGCGCAACCCGAGCGCCGTGCAGGCGGCCGAGTTTCCGCAGTCCGATCCCCTGCTGTTCCAGCTCGTGGAGATGTTCCCTCAGCCGGTAGCCGGCACGCGAGTTCTCGAGATCGGCTGCGGCGATGGCGCACGACTCGAATGGTTGAAGCTGCATCGGGATTTCGAATGCTACGGCGTCGAGCCCTCGGCCCAGGCAGTCGAAGCTGCCCGGCGCCGTGGTATCCGGGCCGAGCAGGGCACTGCGGAGCAGTTGCCGTTCGAAGCGGCAGCCTTCGATATCGTCCTGTTCGGATTCTGTCTCTATCTCTGCGATCGGGAAGATCTGTTTCGCATTGCCAGCGAGGCGGATCGGGTGTTGCGCAATCCAGGCTGGCTGTTGATCCTCGACTTCTACGCGCCCACGTTCACGTCCCGTGACTATCGACATCGCGCGGGAGTGTGTAGTCACAAGATGGACTACCGAACCTTGTTCACGTGGCACCCTGGCTACGCCTGCTACGTGCAGAAGGTCGCCCACCATGCGACCCACGGCCTCACCGACGAGCCGGACGAATGGATTGCGACTTCCGTCCTGCGAAAGAATCCGAAGCTCAGTGAATAAGCGCCTGGCCTTGGGTACCGTCCAGCTCGGCGTGCCCTATGGAGTTGCCAACCAGCAGGGTCAGGTTCCTCGCGAGGAAGCTGCGGCGATCGTTGCGCACGCCCGGCTTGCCGGCCTGGACACGCTCGACACCGCGATTGCGTACGGTACGAGTGAAAGCCGCCTCGGGGAGATCGGCGTCGGCGAGTGGCGGGTCGTGTCGAAGCTGCCGCCGCTTCCTGCGGATTGCCCGGATGTTGTCGAGTGGGTGGGTGAGCAAGTGCGCGGTTCGCTCAGCCGGCTCGGAATCACGCGCCTTCACGGCCTGCTCTTGCACCGTGCGCAGGATTTGCTCGAGTCCCGTGGCGAGGAACTGGCCCTGGCCCTAAGGGTCGTAAAGGACTCCGGTCAGGTCGGTAAGACGGGCGTCTCCGTGTACGGTCCGGATGAGCTGGCGGCGCTCGGACCGGGCGCGCCGCTGGAGCTCGTGCAGGCCCCGTTCAACGTGCTGGACCGTCGAATGGCGACGTCTGGATGGCTCGCCCGCCTGCATGCGCGGGGTGTCGAGGTCCATACCCGCTCGGCTTTCCTGCAGGGACTGCTTTTGATGTCGGCGTCGGACCGGCCCGCCACCTTTAAAAGGTGGCAGACGTTGTGGGACCATTGGCATGGCTGGCTCGACGAGCACGCGCTGAGCCCGGTCGCGGCCTGCCTGGCGTTCGCGCTCGCCCAACCCGAGATCGACCGCGTGATCGTTGGGGTCGATAGTCTCGCCCAACTCAAGGAAATTCTTGGGCATGCCGGGGAGCGGACCGCGACGCCGCCCGCCACGCTGTCGAGTGAAGAGCCGCTCCTGATCAACCCTTCTCTGTGGAAACCATCTTGAAGACCGTTGCCATCGTCCAGGCCCGAATGGGCTCTACCCGCTTCCCGGACAAGGTCATGCGGCCGATCCGCGGCGCACCCATGATCGAGCTGCTGCTCGCACGTCTGTCGAAGGCGAAGACTGTCGACCAGATCGTGCTGGCCACTTCCTCGGATCCGCGCAACGACCGCCTTGCCGACTACGTGCGCGAGCTCGGTTTCGCCGTGTACCGCGGCAGCGAGCAAGACGTGCTCGACCGCTACTACAACGCGGCCAAAGAGTCATCGGCAGATGTGGTCGTGCGCATCACCGGCGATTGTCCGCTCGTAGATCCTGCCGTGGTCGACAGCGTGGTGGGCCGGTGGAACGACGCCCGGACCGACTACGCGTCCAATTGCGCACCGGCGAGCTTTCCCGACGGCATGGATGTCGAAGTGTTTTCGTTTGCGGCACTGGAGACGGCAGCGCGTGAAGCTCGCGCGAGCGAAGAGCGAGAGCATGTCACGCCGTTCATCCGCAATCCCGAACGCTTCACGCAGGCGAACGAAGTGCACGGCTCGGACGAATCGGGCAAACGCTGGACGGTAGACGAACCGGAGGATTTCGACGTCGTGAAGCGCGTGTTCGAGCACTTCCATCCGCGCCGCGACTTCAGCTGGCTCGAGGTGCTGGCTCTGCAGGCCGAGCACCCGGATTGGTTCGAGCTCAACGCGCACCTGGTGCGCAACGAGGGCTTTCGCATGGGAACCGGACAGAAACTGTGGCGACGCGCGAAGCGGATCATCCCCGGGGGCAACATGCTCCTGTCGAAACGCGCGGAGATGTTCCTGCCGGAACAATGGCCGGCGTATTTCAGCAAGGCGAAGGATTGCCGCGTGTGGGATCTGGACGGTCGGGAGTATCTCGACATGATGATCATGGGCATCGGCACGAACACGCTGGGGTATGGCCACCCCGAAGTCGATGAGGCCGTTCACCGGACGGTGACCGCGGGCAACATGTCCACGTTCAACTGTCCCGAAGAGGTCTACCTCGCGGAGCGCCTGGTCGAGTTGCATCCGTGGGCAGACATGGTTCGCCTCGCGCGCTCCGGCGGTGAGGCCAACGCCATTGCCATTCGCATTGCCCGCGCCGCCTCGGGTCGCGACAAAGTGGCTTTCTGCGGCTATCACGGCTGGCACGACTGGTACCTGGCCGCAAACCTGGGCGATGGACAGAACCTGGCGGGCCATCTTCTGCCGGGCCTCGAGCCGAACGGCGTTCCGCAGAATCTGCAGGGCAGCGTGCTGCCTTTCCGGTACAACAATTTTCCGGAGCTCGAGGCGCTGGTTCGCGACCACGCCGTAGGCGTCATCAAGATGGAAGTGTCGCGCAACCTCGGACCGGAGGATGGCTTCCTGCAGAAAGTGCGCAAGCTCGCGACGGATAACGGCATCGTCCTGATCTTCGACGAGTGCACCTCCGGCTTCCGGCAGACCTTCGGCGGCCTTCACAAACTCTACGGGGTGGAGCCTGACATGGCGATGTTCGGCAAGGCGCTGGGCAATGGCTACGCCATCACCGCCGCAATCGGCCGGCGCGAAGTCATGGAGGCGGCGCAGACCACCTTCATCAGCAGCACGTTCTGGACCGAGCGCATCGGGCCCACCGCGGCCCTGAAGACGCTGGAAGTGATGGAGCGCGAGAAGTCCTGGGAGCGCATCACGCAAACCGGACGCGTCATCGGCGAGCGCTGGCAGGCGCTGGCGCGGCGACACGATCTGCCCCTGGACGTGGGCGGGCTGCCCGCATTGATCTCATTCAGCCTGCGCTTGCCCGACATGCTGAAGTACAAAACGCTGATCACGCAGGAGATGCTGAAGAAAGGAATTCTTGCGGCGAACTCGGTATACGTCTGCACCGAGCACACGCCTGCGGTTCTCGACCGCTACTTCGATGCCCTCGATCCGCTCTTTGCGCTGATCAAGGAATGCGAGGCGGGGCGCAGCGTCGATAGCCTGCTCGAAGGGCCGGTGTCGCACGCCGGGTTCAAGCGATTGAATTGAGCCGGGCTGTGAATGTCGTCATTCGAGCGGACGCATCCGTGGCAACTGGCAGTGGGCACGTCATGCGTTGCCTGACGCTCGCGGGAGCATTGCGCGAGCGGGGCGCGGCGGTGTCCTTCGTGAGCCGCGCCCATTCCGGGCACCTCGGTGATTCGATTTCGGAGCAGGGGTTCAAGGTGACGCTGCTGCCCCTCGCGGATCCCACTGACCCGCGCGCCCCCTGGGAGGAGGATGGCGAACGAACACTGGACGTTCTGGGCCAATCGGGTAGCGGGACCGACTGGCTCGTGGTGGATCACTATGACTTCGACGAACGCTGGGAGCGTATCGTGCGCGGCTCCGGCGCTCGCATGATGGTGATCGACGACCTGGCCGATCGACCGCACGACTGCGATGTGCTGCTGGATCAGAACTTTGATAACCCACGCCACCGCCGTTACGCTGAACGGGTGCCGGCCGGAACGCGGCAGCTCCTGGGCACCCGGTATGCGCTGGTGCGGCCGGAGTTTTCCCGACAGCGGGAAGCGGCCTTGCGCCGGCGGGATGGAAGGTTTGCCCGAGTGCTCGTCACGATGGGCGGGTCGGACCCGGCGAATGACACCGCTACGGTACTGGCCGGCCTGGCGCTGCGAAAGGGCAGTGAGCTGGCAGTGGATGTAGTCGTCGGCAACGGCAATCCCCACCGGCAGCAGATTCGCGATCTGTGTGCCGCGATGGGAGCGCAGTTTCACGTTCAGACCAACCGCATGGCGGAGTTGATGGCGCAGGCGGATCTGGCAATAAACGGCGGTGGAAGCACGACCTGGGAGCGTTGCGTAGTGGGCTTGCCTGCACTGGTTGCGATCCAGTCGGAAGACCAGGAGGCTATTGCCACGGCCCTCGGTCAACTCGGCGCCCATCGGGTGTTAGGCTGGACTCGCGTGCTGAGCGGTGGCGACTATGCACAGGCCCTCGAGGCGCTGACAGCCCCGGAACGGCTAAGAATGTCAACGATTAGCGCAACTCTATGCGACGGGGGCGGCGCCGCCCGCGTGGCCGATGAGCTCATGAACTGGAAGGGTTGACGTAACAATGCCTGCAATCGACATCGGCGGTCGCCCGGTCGGACCTGGACACCCCGCATTCGTCATGGCCGAGGTGGGGCTCAATCACAACGGCGACCTCGACCGCGCGTTCGAGATGATCCACGTGGCGAGCCGGGCAGGGTGCGACGCCGTCAAGTTCCAAACGTTCCGCGCGGCGGAGTTCGTCAACGATCCGGCGCAGATGTTCACGTATCGCTCGCAGGGGCGCGAAGTCACCGAGTCGATGCTGGCCATGTTCCAGCGCTACGAGCTGCCCGATTCGGCGTGGCCCGCCATCAAGGCAGAATGCGCGAAAGCCGGCGTACTCTTTCTCTCCACACCGCAGAATCGTTCGGACCTCGATGTGCTGCTGAAGGTTGGCGTGCCGGCGGTGAAGATCGGCTCGGACGATTTCACGAACCTGCCGCTGATCCGGAGCTACGCGGAAACCGGACTGCCGTTGATACTCTCGTGCGGCATGTCGGATCTGGCGGAAGTCTATCAAGCGCTGAGTGTGGCCGGCGCACTAGACGGTTACCCTGCGGCCCTTCTGCTGTGCACGTCGCAGTATCCGACCGCCCCCGAGGATGTGAATCTGCGCAAGCTCACTACGCTGCAGGCCGCATTTCCCGGTCTCATCACAGGTTTCTCGGACCACACGCAGGGGTCGCTGGCCTCTTCGCTGGCGGTGGCGATGGGTGCGGTGATCTTCGAAAAGCACTTCACCCTCGACCATGACCTGCCAGGCCCGGATCACTGGTTCTCCGAGACCCCGGACACTCTGGCGCAGTGGGTGGCGGGTATCCGCAAAGCCTCTACGATGCTCGGCAGCGCGCTGGTCCGTCCGACCCGTTCAGAGGGCGACATGCGCAAGATCGCCCGTCGCAGTCTGGTTGCACTGATGGTAATCGGCAAAGGCGAATCGCTCACCCTGCAAAACGTTGGCGCCCGTCGGCCAGGCAACGGCTTCCCGCCCGGCCTGCTCGATCAGCTGCTCGGCACTGTGGCCTCCCGCGAGATTCCGGCGGGCACGGTGCTCGGCTTCGGGGATGTTTCGAAGTCATGACTCCGGAGGAGTTCAGCCAGGCGCTGTCCAGGGCAACCGGGATGAAGGAGAACCGGTTCCACCCGTTCGTCTGGATCGTGGGCGAGCCGCAGATCGGCGATGGCGTCTACATCGGCGGTTTCTCCGAGGTCAACGCGCGCAACGCCAGCGTGGTCATCGGCGCGTTCTGCGACATTGCCTCGTTCGTCAGCATCAACTGCGCCGACTCGCACAAGCTCTGCATCGGGCTTGCGAAGGAGATCGAGCGCCGGGACATCTTCATCGGCGAGCGCGTGTTCATCGGCTCCCATTCGGTCATCAAGGGTGGCGCGCGTATTGGCCATCACTCGGTGATCGCCGCGGGCACCATCGTCGGCCCCGGCGAGATTCCGCCTTATTCGCTGGTCGTGGGCAACCCGATGGTCGTCAAGCCCGGGTACTACCGCGACCGGCTCCAGGCCCCCTTGTGATCCCACACAACCTGCCCACGCTGGGTACCGCGGAACAGGATGCCGCGAGCCGCGTGCTCGCGAGCGGCTGGGTCGCGCAGGGGCGGGAAGTCGCGGCGTTCGAAGACGAGGTGTGTGAATACACGGGCCTCGAAAGCGGCCATGCGGTGGCGCTCTCGAGCGGCACCGCCGCGTTGTTTGCGGCATTGTGGGCGCTCGGCGCCAAGGGCAAACGCGTAGCGATCCCGGTCTATTCCTGCGCAGCCCTGCGTAATGCCGTGATCATGGCCGGCGGAATGCCTGTCGCGGTCGATGTCGGCGCTGACTCTCCAAATATCGATCTCGACGAAGCGTTCGCGAGCCAGGCCGATCTGGTGATCGCGGCTCACATTTTCGGCATCCCAGGTCGGTTGCCGCGCGGGTCGGCGTCGGTCCCGGTGATCGAAGACTGCGCCCAGGCTTTTGGCTCGCGCATCGATGGAAGTGCAGCGGGGACGCAGGGCGCCCTCGGCGTCTTCTCTTTCTATGCGACCAAGATGCTCACCTCCGGAGGGCAGGGCGGCATGCTCGTCTCCCGCGACAAGGCGCTCATCGAGGCCGTTCGCGACTATCGTGAATTCGATTGCCGCCACGACCGCATGCCGCGATTCAACCTGCAGATGACGGATTTGCAGGCGGCGGTGGGGCGTGCACAACTCCGGCAGATCGACCAGTTCCTCGAGCGACGCAAGCTCAATCGAGCTGCCTATCGTGCAGCGGGTTTGCCGCTGTGGCCCAGCGTGCTGGGCCAAGGTATCGAATCGTGCAATTACCGCGCGATCCTACGCGTCTCAGACCCGCAGCGGCTCATTGCGCACCTGGAGGCCCAGGGCATTCGCGCCATCGTGCCGATTGCCGACTGGGAATTGCTCGAGGATGCCGAGCGATTTCCGCGTGCCGCCGCGCTGGCACGCGCTACGGTTTCGATCCCAGTGCATCCTGCCCTGGCTCACGACGAGCTCGTCAGAGTCGTCGCCGCTGCCGCCCCACCTTATTCCTCCGCTGAACTGGAAAAGAGATGAGTGTCGACAAACTATTCGAGCAATCCGCGTGTCCGACGGCCGACAAGCTGGCTCAGTTTCCGAAGTACGTGCGCCGGCAGGAGCTGGCTCGGTTCCTCTGTCGCTTCGAGATCTTCAAGCGCCAATTGCGCATCAAGGGCAGCGTGGTCGAGTGCGGCGTGCACCATGGCGGCGGTGTCATGACCTGGGCGCAGATTTCCGCCATCCTCGAGCCGTATAACTACCATCGCAAGATCATCGGCTTCGACACCTTTCAGGGTTTCCCCACCGTCGCGGCCGAGGACGGTCATGGCGAGCACGCTCGCGTGGGAGCGTTCGGCGAGGGCTACGACGTCCATGCGGAGCTGACGCGCTCCATCGCCGAGTTCGACGAGAACCGCTTCCTGAACAACAAGTCGAAGATCGAGCTGGTCCGCGGCGATGCCACGCAGACGATCCCGAAGTATCTGCAGGAGAACCAGCATCTGCTGATCTCGTTGCTGTACCTGGACTTCGACATCTACCAGCCGACGGCGGTTGCGCTGACTCACCTGTTACCGCGCATCCCCAAGGGCGGCATCGTGGCGTTCGATGAAGTGAACAATTCGGACTGGCCGGGGGAGACGCTGGCGCTGCTCGAGAAACTCGAGTTGCGGCACCATCGCCTCGAGTGCCTGGAGTTCGAGCCCAACATCTCGTTCATCCAGATCGACTGAGCCGCTCCCTCGCACTCAAGGTACCGCACTTGATCCTCACCGCTCACCAGCCCGTCTATCTTCCCTGGCTCGGCCTGTTCCACAAGATCGCGCTGGCGGACCTGTTCTGCTATTTCGACATCGCGCAGTACCAGACGAAGGACTACAACAACCGCAACAAAATCAAGACGCACAGCGGGGAGATCTGGCTGTCGGTTCCAGTGGAGTCGAAGGACCACTTCCAGAAGAGCGTGGGCGACATCCGCATCGTGCAGAACGGCTGGCACAAGAAGCATTTCAAATCGATCCAGCTCAGCTATGCCAAGGCGCCTTTCGTCCGCAACTACATTGGCGGGCTCGAAGCGCTGCTGTTGGGCGAAGCCTTCGAGACGTTGTCGGGCCTCAACCTCGCGATGCTGCGGTTCCTGATGAAGATCCTGTCCATCGATACTCCGATCGTCAAGGCGAGCGACTATTCGTTCCAGGGAACGAAGTCCGACCTGGTGCTCGACATGTGCCTGCAGCTCAAGGCGAGCACCTACATCTTCGGCGCGCAGGGGCAGGATTACGCAGACGTCGAGAAGTACCGTGCGGCGGGCTTGGAGCCTTATTTCCAGGCGTACCAGCACCCGACCTATCGTCAGCTGCACGGGGACTTCCTTCCCTACATGTCAGTGATCGATTTGCTGTTCAACGAAGGCCCGCGGAGTCGCGAAATACTGTTGTCCGGCAACGTGACCCGAGCCGAGCTCCCTGGGCCGAGCATCCGTGCGGCCGGCGAGGCCTAGAATGACGTTCTCAAACGAGTGGGAGCACGTCTATCAGCGTGGTGAGCAGAATAGTATATGGCCGTGGAGCGACCTGGTGGGTTATGTCATGCGTTATGCGCGGCCGAGTGGGGAAGGGTTTCGCGTGCTGGAGCTCGGGTTCGGTGCGGGCGCGAACGTCTCTTTCTTCCTGTCGCGGGGCGTTCAGTACTTCGGCACTGAAGGCAGCGCCACTGCGGTCGAGCGTGTGCGCGAACGCTTCGCGGCTCAACCGAATTTCCACGCTGCGTGTTGTGATTTCACCAGCACGATTCCGTTCGAGGGGCCGTTCGATCTCGCGGTGGATCGAAGCTCCCTCACGCACAACGACACGGCGTCGATCCAGCGTTGCCTGGCGTTGTTGCACGACCGCTTGCCGCCTGGCGCGAAGCTCATCGGAATCGACTGGTTCTCGACCGGGAACGGCGATTTTCCGCAAGGCCGCGAGCAGGGCGACTATTACACGCGCGGCAACTTCGCCAGCGGCCAGTTCCAGAATGTCGGCACGGTCCATTTCTTCGACGAGGCCCATCTCAGTGGGCTGTTGAGCGGCGCGGGCTTCTCGCTGGAGCGTCTCGAGCACAAGCGGAGCGAGATGGCAGTGCCGGCGGGGGAAAGCTCCATGGCGTGGTGGAATTTCGTGGCGGTCAGAACATGAGCCAGACGATAGCGGTGGTGGCGGCGCATCCGGACGACGAGGTTCTCGGCTGTGGCGCAACGATAGCCCGGCATGTGGCCGCTGGTGATTCGGTATGCGTGCTCATCGTCGCGGAGGGGGCAACGAGCCGCGGCGCGCAGCGCAGCCGCAACGACTCGCAGGCCGAGCTGTCGGAACTGGCGGCCAGCGCGAGCAAGGCACACCAGATACTGGGTTCGACGAGCCTCGAGATGCTCGACTTTCCCGACAACCGCATGGACGGCGTGGAGTTGCTCGATGTAGCCAAGGCCGTGCAGGACTTTCTCGCGAAGACTCGCGCGCAGGTCGTCTACACGCATTTTCCTCACGACCTGAATGTGGATCATCGCGTCGTCAGCGAAGCGGTGCAGATCGCTTGCCGGCCCGTTCCCGGCGCGCACGTGCGGAAGGTGTTGATGTTCGAAGTGCCATCCAGCACGGAGTGGCGGATTGCGGCGCTGGCCACGTTCTCCCCAAACCACTTCGTGGATGTGTCGGCACATCTGGACAAGAAAATCGCGGCGCTATCCGCATACGCCTCCGAGATGAGACCGTGGCCGCACGCGCGATCTTTGCAGGCCGTGCAGGCGCTCGCGCAGTGGCGTGGCGCTTCGGTCGGCGTGGCGGCTGCCGAAGCATTCGTCCTCGGCCGGGAAGTGATCTGATGCTGGTGCTCACCGTCGGCACGTCACCGCGACTCATCCGCGACTTGTGGAGTCGCATTGGCACGCGTGGCGGCTATCGGTTTTCGCATCTCGTTCATCCGGGCGTCGCGCGGCACTCGGTGGCCCAAGACCTCGATCCGGAGAGCCTGCACTTCTTTCGCGAGGAGCTGAGCGACCCGCTGCCGGCCCCGGATCCGCAGCTGCTGGCGTCGCTCGAGAAGGGGCCCGTGCCCACGATCCACAACATGATCATGAGCGATCGTTTCGTCTCCGGCGTGGACTATTCGGAAGGTCTCGCCTATGCAACGTTGCTGACCCGACGGCTGCTCGCGGTATACGCGGCAACCCGGCCGACACTGGTCATCGGCGGATTCGACGGCTTGCATGGAGCGCTCGGGTTCGCGGTGGCGAGGTTAGTGAGCATTCCCTGGTTCACGCTGTATTTCAGCGGCCTGCCGTACGAGCAGGCGTGCTTCTGTTCCACTTTGTCGCCCGCTTCCCGAGTGCCGCTCGACCGGCGCGGGGCAGGGGAGCTGCGCCGCGAAGCGGAGAGCCTGCTCGGGGACTTCGAAGCGCGCCGGGCGCAAAGCGCGCTATACGTGCCGCCCAAGCTGCTTTCCCCCTCGTTCATTCTCAGGCAAGTTCCCACGCAGCTGACTTCGCTGCGGCGGGTACTACACCGGCGCAAGCAACAGCGCTACCTCAAGTACACCGACTATCGCAGCTCATACTCCATCGGCGGCATGGTCCACGAGGCGTTCCGGCTGCGAAAGAATCTCTACCAGCTGCGCCGCCAGCGATTGTTGAGCTGCCCCATCGAAGGCCGCTACGCATTCTTCGGCCTGCACATGCAGCCCGAGTCCTCCATCGACGTCTTTGCGCACTTCTTCAGCAACCAGTTGCGTGTCGTCGAGCTCATGTCCCGATCGTTGCCGCCGACCCACGCGTTGCTGGTCAAGCTGCACAAGAGCGACGCGCTGAACTATCCGCGCGAACGCCTGGCCCAGCTCGCGAATTTTCCGGGAGTGAAGCTGGTGTCGCCCTATGCGGATAGCCGGGAGTTCGTGGACAAGGCGGACCTCATCTTCTCGATCCAGGGCACGATGGGCTTCGAGAGCGCCATGCTCGGCAAGCCTGTCATCATGTTCGGCGACTCGCCCGTAAAGATATTCCCGTCGGTCGCGACGATTGGCCGGACCATCGATCTGCCGGAGCTCGTGCGCGCGAAGCTGGCGGAGGCACCGCCCGCGCGGGACTCTATCGTGACGGCGCTGATGGCGTACCTGCGGCCGCTGCATCCCGCATCCGGCAACGACTGGAATGTGAGACCGACCGACGAGCAGATCGACGCCTACGTGAAGTTGTTTGCCATGCTGCAGGACTATGTGCAGGGCGAAGCCGTGAATCGCGCGGCCGAATCGCGCTGACCGCCATCCACTTCGTGCCGGAAGAGTGTCCATGTCGCTCGTCGTCCTGAGGAGGAGGTATCAATACCGGCTGCTGCTGGTCTGGCGGCGCATCAGCCTCGGTGCGCGGTTTCTGTCGACCCCGGTTCATGTAGACCCTACTTCACGCGTTTCCCGCCGCAGTGTGGTGCGCTCCTGTGGCGGTGGCGTCATCACCATCGGGAAGAATTGCGAGATACACGAGTTCGCGATGCTTTTGACCTACGGCGGGGATATCCACATCGGCGACAATTGCAGCGTCAATCCCTATACGATCATCTACGGCATCGGCGGCACATCCATTGGCAGCGGGGTGCGCATTGCGGCCCACACTGTCATCATTCCCGAGAATCACAGTCCGGGCACGGATGACCTGCCTTTGTTCCGCGCCGGCAGCACCAAGCTGGGCATTCGCATCGATGACAACGTGTGGATCGGTGCGGGCGTGCGCATTCTCGATGGCGTTCATATCGGGCGTAATTCCATCGTGGGCGCGGGCAGTGTGGTCACGAAGTCTCTGCCGGCGAATGTCACCGCTGTGGGCGTGCCTGCACGCATCGTCAAGCAACGCGCCGTGCAGAGCTCGGGCAGCGGCGAGTAGTGCTGGAAGCAATGTCATTATGAATGTGCAACTGATGAGGTCTCAGTGAAAGTCAGCTCGATACCCAACAAGCTCCTGTCCGTGGTCGGCTTCAGGTTGATACGGCAGACAGATACGCAGCGGCGCTTTCCGGTTGAGATATCGGACGCCGACAAAGCGATATTCGAGTACGTGCGCAACGGCAAGATGTCGACGTCGAGCGACGAGAGGCTGTATGCGACCATCATGGCCTGCAGGCACGTGGTCGAGAAGAAGATTGCGGGCGATTTCGTCGAGTGCGGCGTCTGGAGAGGGGGCAACTCGATCATCGCCGCCAGCGTATTCAAGACCCTGGCCGCCGCGAGGTCATTGTGGCTCTTCGATACGTTTGCCGGCATGACCGAGCCCACGCAGTTCGACGTGAATTTTCGCGGCGAAGTCGCGGACATCAAGTTCGGCCAGACTCAACAGAACGATCACAACGACTGGTGCTTCGCGCCCATCGAAGAGGTTCGGGCCAATTTCAGCAACGCAGGGTTGCTGGGCGAGAGCGTCCGCTTCGTCAAGGGCGACGTGGCGCGCACTTTGTCCGGAAGCGAGCCCTTGCCGGAACGGATTTCGGTGCTGCGGCTCGACACGGACTGGTACGAGTCGACCAAAGTCGAGCTGGAAGTGCTGTATCCGCGGCTCACGCCCGGCGGCATTCTCATCATCGACGACTACGGCCACTGGGGCGGAGCGCGCAAGGCGGTCGATGAGTACTTTGCGAATGGCGCGAGGCCGTTCCTGCAATACATCGATCACACCGCCCGAATTGGAGTCAAACGTGACTGAGGCGGGCCGGGGACGGGCACGTCTGCGGGCGCCCTCGCCGGGTCGCGGATTCTAGAAATGCGCATCGACGTCACGCTCGGCTGGTTGGGTTCCGCGGTGCTGGCCGCCCTGGCCAGTGGCGTAGTGACTTTCAACGCATTCAGCGAAGAGAGTCACCCGGTGCGCATCGGCGTGCTGCTGGCGGTCTTGATCGCACTTCACCTGATGCGATATCCACGGCTCGCAATTCCTCGCGAGATCGTGCTGTACTTGGCATTCCTCGGATACCTGCTCCTGTCGCTGCTGTGGACGGAAAACCGGCCGCTCGCCGGAGACACGATGATCCTGATCGTGAATTTCCTTCTGGTCATGATCCTGTTCTCGGCCCTGATCACTTTCCACGACAGGCGCCCCGTTCTGAGCGGATATGTCGCGGGCTTCCTGGCCGCCGCGCTGCTCTACAGTCGAATCTCGGGCTATCCGTTCGTGTATCCCGAAGGGTTTTCCTACAATTCCATTGCGGGCATGTATCTGTTCGGCCTCATCCTGGTGATGATTGCAGGCTGGCATTTCGGGCGGACGCTCCTGCCCCTGCTCATGGGCACGGTGCTCGTGCTGCTGATTGCGGCGACCACTTCGATCAAGACAAACGTCGGCATCGGGCTGGGGCTGATCGCGGCGGCGATGTTCTATTTCCCCAGCATTTCCGGCTTCGCGCGGCGCTATGCGCTGCCTTTCGTGGCGTTGCTGGCGATATTGGCTTATGCCGTGCTCTCCAGCGCGGCGCTCTTCGAGAGAGTGGAGGCCGGTTACACCCGCGTGTCCACCGGCGTCGAGATCCTGATCGCGCGCGAGGACGAAACCGGGGCAACCGAGCTCGGTGCGCGCGAAGAATGGAAAGACGCGGGTATTCGGGGTTGGGTTGCCAATCCGGTGTTCGGGTACGGCGTGGAGGCCTTTCGCAACGATATCGGCATCACCTCTCACTCGACGCCGATCGACCTGCTTTACAACTCCGGCGCCATCGGGCTGGTGCTCTTCTATTCGCTGCTCGGCTCGATCCTGTGGCGTCTACGCGGGGCGCGCAGTGCCAGCCGTCGCGGGCTGTTCGCCATGATCTTCGCGGTGCTCGTCTGTTACGCGTTCATCACGCTGTCGGGAACGATGTATTACGACTACTTCATGGCGGCATTCGTCGCGACCAGCGCATCGCTGATACCGCGATGGCGGCCGCAGCCGCACTCCGCGCCGGATGCGGCGCCGCTGGCCGCCCGATAAATGGCGGGACCTGCTGAAAGCTCTTCCGCACTGTCGCGCGTGGTCCTGGTAACGGGCGCGCTGGACTGCGGTGGCGCGCAGCGCGTTCTCGCCGACCTTGCGAATCATTGGGCGAGCAGTGGTTGCCGCGTGACCCTTGCCACCTGGAGCGGCACCGAGAACCGCGACTTCTATTCCCTGGATCCGGCCATCGAGCGCGTGTGGCTCGGCGCGGTATCCGGCGCCCGATCGCCTGTGACCAAATTGCGCGCGCAGATTGCTCGCATTCGTAGGCTGCGCGCTCTCATGCGCGCATCGAGGCCCGATGCGGTGTTGAGCTTCATCGACGTCTCCAACGTCCTGACATTGTTTGCCGCCGCGGGACTGGGCTTGCGCGTGGTGGTGTCGGAACGAACGAACCCTGGATTGAACTTCACGGTGCCCCGACCGTGGCGCCTGTTGCGAAAGCTTGTGTATGGGCGAGCGTCCAGGGTGGTCGCGCAAACGCAGGACGCGGCGAAGTGGCTGAGAGATCACTGCGGTGTAGACGCGGCAGTCATTCCAAATTCGCTTCGCGAGCTCCCGCTTCCCTCCCGTCCGCGAGAAAATGTAGTGATGGGCGTGGGCCGCCTGTCTGCGGAAAAGGGTTTCGATTCGCTGTTGCGCGCCTTCGCGCGCCTGGCCTCGCGTTTCCCGGCCTGGAAACTGCAAATCCTGGGCGACGGGCCGGACCGCGCGCGGCTGGCAGCGCTGCGTGACGAGCTCGGGCTGGCGGGGCGCGCGGAGCTGGCGGGCGAAGTCACTGGCGTGGAGGAGTGGCTGGCGCGTGCGGGGCTGTTCGTTCACGCTTCGCGTCGCGAGGGCTTTCCGAACGCGCTGCTCGAAGCCATGGGCATGGGCGCGGCCGTCGTCAGCACGGATTGCCAATCCGGCCCAGGCGAGCTGATCGCCGATGGCGTGAACGGCCGCCTGGTGCCGGTGGACGATATCGATGAGCTGATGCGCGTGATGGCCGAGTTGATGGCCGGCGGCAGCTTGCGAGAGAGGCTGGGGGGCGAGGCGCTGAAAGTGAGAGAGACCTACGCCCCCGCGGCGATCATGAAGAAGTGGGAGGCCGTGCTGGTCGCGCCGGGCGCCACGGGCGCCACGGGCGTGCCGGCATAATGGCCTTGGCTCCGGTCGTTCGCAAAGTCGCGCAGGCGTACCGCTTCGGGCTGTACGCCACGTTTCGCTGCCGGGCAGACCGCCTGTGGTTGCGCGGCCTCAGCCGCGTGTTCGGCTTCGATCCATGGCATGCGAGCGCGCCCTTCTTTTGCCGCCCCTACAAGGCGCACGTCGTGGAGCTGGCAAATTCCGTCCGGCCCGCCACGGTCGTGGAGGTGGGCTGCGGGCTGGGCGAAATCCTGGTGCGCGTGCGCGCCCGCAATCGCCTGGGTTTCGATCAGGATGCGAGCGTCATACGTGCCGCCCGTTTCCTGCATCCATGGCGTGCGCGCTGGGTGAATAGCGATGGCGCCGCCATCGTGCGCGTCCTGCCGGCGGGAGGCACGATAGACTGTCTCATCATGGTCAACTGGATCCATAACCTGAGCCCCGCGCAGCTCGCGGAGCTCGTGCTGCCGCTGCTCCCCCTGAGCCGCCATCTGCTCCTGGACGCCATCGACGCGGATGGTCCGAAATCATATCGGTACAAGCACGATTTCGCGTTCCTCGAAGGCCGCGTCGAGCGGGTGTCAGCGGTGCGCGAAGTCGCCGAGCAACGCAGCTTCGTGCTGTTCCGGGTGCTGCAGTGAGTGCCCGCTATCTAGTCCGCCTCGACGACGCGTGTGCCGCGATGGACGCGCGCAAATGGGGCCTGCTCGAGAGCGTGTTCGCCGAGCATGGCATCAAGCCCATCGTAGCGGTGGTGCCGGACAATCGAGATCCGACGCTCGATTTCGGCCCGCCAGATCCTGCGTTCTGGGACAAGGTTCGCGGCTGGCAGGCGAAGGGCTGGACGATAGGGATGCACGGGCACACGCACGTGATGCATGCCACCAACGAGAAGCTCCTCGTGCCGTTCTACAAGCGCAGTGAGTTTGCGGGCCTGCCGACGGAACAGCAGGCGGTCAAGATTCGCGCTGCCTGGGCGATATTCCAGGCGCAAGGTGTGACCCCCGAGGTGTGGATTGCGCCCGCGCACAGTTTCGACTTGCGGACGTTGCAGGCAGTGCGCAGCGAGACGCCGATTCGCGTGGTCAGTGACGGCATCGCATTGGACACCTACCAGGAGCATGGATTCCACTGGATTCCGCAGCAGCTGTGGCGTTTCGCGCCCCGGCCCGCGGGGCTGTGGACCGTGAACCTGCATCCGAACCAGATGAGTGAAGCGGACATCGGCGCCGTGGGCCGGACGCTTGGTGAGGCGTTTCGCGGCCGCGTGATCGCTTTCCCGGACGTTCGGCTGAAATCCCGTCGGAAATCGATGGCGGGTCGCCTGTATCATGCCTACTTCTGGAGGCAGTGGAGACGCGCCGCCGCCGGGGCGAAATAAGGCCATCATGCTGGGCAAGATCCGCGCCGTTTACCTGCGTTTTCGCCTTGAGCGCTACATCAGGCAGGGCCTGCAGATCGCGGCGGACTGTCGGCTGATGGAGCTGCCGAACTTCGGCTCGGAGCCGTATCTCATCAGTATCGGGCGGCACGTAACGATCTCGACGCGGGTCAATTTCATCAATCACGACGGCGGCACCTGGGTGTTCCGCCACCAGCCGAAGTATCGCGATGTCATCAAGTACGGACGTATCGTCATTCACGACAATTGCTTCATCGGCTCCGGTGTCACGCTGATGCCTGGGGTGTCGATCGGGCCCAACTCCGTGGTCGCCGCGCAGTCCGTGGTTTCGCGGGATGTGCCGCCGGATTCGGTGGCCGGCGGTGTGCCGGCGCGTGTGCTGATGACGCTGGAGGAATACGCGCAAAAGGCGCTCGCGCAGACTCCGGCCTACGATTGCGAAGCTTATCGAGCCAACAAGGTAGCCGAGTTGCTAAGGCTCTATCCGCGGCCCTGGTGAGTGTCGCCCGTTGAAGCTCCTGCTGGTCATCGATCATCTCGGCATGGGCGGCGCGCAGCGCCAGCTCGTGGAGCTCGCGTGTGGGCTTGCGCGTCGTGGGCACCAGATCGAGATTTTTGTGTACTTCCCACAATACGATTTCTTCAGGAAGCGCGTCGAAGCGCAGGGTATTCGCGTCATTGCCTGTGAAAAGGGCGGCGGTTTCTCAACCGAGGTGTGGCGCCAACTCGTCCGCCTGAGGCGCGGCGGCGGGTTCGATCTCGTGGTCTCGTTTCTCAACAGCCCGAACGTTTACACCGAGCTTGCGAAGATCGCGGCGCCCGGCATTCCTCTGGTGGTGTCCGAGCGCTGCACCTCGCACGACGATGCCACATTCGCGGCTCCCCTCGCGCGAAGGCTCCTGCACGCAGTGGCCGATCACGTCGTGACGAACAGTGAAACTCACGCCCGCTGGCTGAATCTCAAACCCTGGCTGCGGGGGAAGGCGTCGTGCATCTATAACGGCGTGGACCTTGAGTCACTGCGCCTTGGGGAGGTCGCGGCACCCGTCGCGCAGGAGCTGCGTCTTCTGGCTGTCGGCAGGATCTGCCCGCAAAAAAATCTATTGAACCTGATCGCGGCGCTGGGTTTGTTTCACCAGCAGCGCGGCTTCGTGCCGTGTCTGAGCTGGGCTGGTAAGCAGGATGACGATGTGGAGAGCGTGAGTTATCGGAAACTCATCGACGGGGCGCTCGAGAAACTGCCGCAAGTGCGTGAACAGTGGCACTGGCTCGGGCAGCAAGCCGATATGCCTGGCTTGTTTCGCACGCACGATGCGCTGATTCATCCTTCGTTCTACGAGGGCCTGCCAAACGCGGTGTGCGAGGCGCTGGCAGCCGGCAAACCCGTTCTGGTCTCCAATGTTTGTGACCACCCGTTGCTCGTCGCCGAGGGCAAGCGCGGGTTTCTGTTCGATCCCGCGGATCCGACCACTATCGCAGCGGCGATGGGTAAGGTTGCCGATCTCGATGCGGCGGGCCGGCTTGCCTTCGCG